>JASJFV010000254.1:0-4183 GCA_033791885.1 Gammaproteobacteria bacterium
TTTCATTGAAACATTTGGCCAGTCGATTTTGATTCACACAAACCCGGTGCTGATGAAAGTTCACTTCTATTTTCTTATCTTGGGTCTGGTGCTCTTTCCTAAAATGTATAAGCCATCACTCAATTTTATAGCGGGGGTCAGGCTCTCATTCTTGCGCCAACGTTCCGAGGCGCTTAGAAATATGAATTCGGCCTTGCGAGGATTCATCGCTGCCTGGCTCGAGATACTTACAACGCCTTTTGTTTATATGCCTGATGTTCTCTACAGCCCGCTCCGCCTATGGCTCGCAGTGAAAAGCTTACTCATTGGTCAAGCTACATGGAAGGTCCAGGCAGAGGTCGAAAGGGAAACACAGCATATTTCATTCATGGCTGCGCTCAAAAAAACCTGGGGCTATACCGCCATAGCCCTGGCTTTTAGCCTGGCACTATGGTCGCTTGAAGCATCAATCAGCATTTTACTCATCGCTCTGCTTGCCACATGGTTCGTGTTTCCGGTTACCGTTTGGCTGGGCGCCAAACCCATGTCCACCCGGCAACGAAATAATGCCTGGTTGCTTTGGATCTTGAAGGACTTCGATCAGGAACGGCTATGGCGTATGAGGCGAATGCCCGAGAGCCGGACAGCGATGTTGAGGCCCTACGCAGGGTTATCATCCCGGCTTCCGTGTAATAATAAACAAGACAAACAAAGATCCCCATAAAAACAATTGATAATACCTGGGCAAGCCAGTATTTATTTTGGTTCAATGTCCCTGACACTCAGGGTAAATCGGTGGTATGGCCATACAGCATGACTAATAATCAGCCGTGGGTAGCGATAACGTTTATATGAGTTCATGCTCGAAGAATACACAGGGATGAGTTAAGTTGACAGTACCCCTTTCTCTATCATTCAATAAGTCAGGCTGGCGGGTATGAGTGACTAAAAAGGGGCGTAATCCTTTTTTACTCGTATCAGAAAAATGTCTTTTCGATACCGCCTGTGCTACAGGCTGACGTCAGAAGTTATAGGGCATGGTGAGCATGAAGTTCATATCGGGTGCGGTACTGAAAAGTATAAAATTTAATGTGACTTTGCCGGCTGATACCTTTGCTATTCCTGCCTCATATAAAACTGTAAGCATAAATGGTGAACCTCAGCAATTGCAAAAAGACATGACAAAGATGCAGCGACAGATTTCTCAAAATCAGCAACCACAAATGCAGCAAATGCAACAATCAGGACAAATGCCTCCTGGAGCAATGGAAAGAATACGCCGTACTCAGCAACAGATGAGGCAGTATCAGCAACCGGGTTATTAATTTATTTGTAATAAATCAGCTTTAATCAGTAATGTTAAATATTGGTTTCGATAATCTCTGGCAGATGGTGCTTGGATTCAACACTAATTAACAAGCCCGTTTTAACGACGCACTATTTAACTCAATGACGTAGTGAATTCTGTTCACTGCGTCGAATTCACTCGCAAGATTTAATTGTCACTATAGTTCACATATAAGTGCACGCTAATGTTTTGCAAATAAGACCTTTTTTTTTATTTAATAAGATATTGTATATGCAGCTGGTATCAGCATAATAGGGAGTAGGCATAGTTTAAATAAGGTTAAAAAAATAACTAAGCCTACAAATAAATATTAAAAAAAATGGAGGGTAGATCAATGAACAAAGTAACGTCTATGTTAAAAGCGAAACTGTACGCACTCTGTATTGTGCTCGCTGCAACAGTACTCACACTTCCAGAGGAAGCTTCTGCTGTACCGGCATTTGCACGGCAAACCGACATGCCCTGTACGTCCTGCCATTTCCAGAACTTTCCGTCACTGAATACCTTCGGTCGATCATTTCGTGCCGGCGGCTACACCCTGGTAGGAAAACAGGAGTTGATCGAGGGAGATGGTATATCCCTCCCGGTCGTGCTGAATGCCTCGGTCATTGCCAAGCTGCGCTACGTGAAAACGAACGGCAACACCAACGAGGGTGCCGATCACGGCCGGATCGAGTGGCCCGATGAAGCGGCATTTCTGGTCGGGGGGCGCCTGGCAAAAAACGTTGGCTTTCTGTTTGAACTCGGCCTGGGTGATGTAGCCAATGTGGATTCAGCTGGCGACAATACGGCCAACTCGTTCCTGTCCACCAAGCTCCATTTCAATGCTTTCATGGCCGGCGCTACCCAATTCAGCATTATCCCGTTTTCTACGGATGGGCTCGGCGCGGCGTACGGCTTTGAGTTACTGAATACGGGTGCCCAGCGTTCGCAGCGCCCGATCGAGGCACGCGGCGCTTTCAGTGCCGCACAGGCTTTAGGCCTTGGCAGCGGAGAGGCAACCGGTATGGCCCTGGTCGCCGCCAGCCACAACTATTTCGTTAATTACAGCCCATGGGTTCCTGGCTGGGGTACCGAAAATAGAAGCGTGAAGGCAAACGGCCTGGCCCATTACCTGCGCGCTGCATGGATGCCGACATTTGGAAGCTGGGACACTGGCTTCGGATTCCAGCTCTGGAGCGGCGATGCTACTGTTGCCGCAGATGATGGAACCGGTTTGGAAACAATCATTCCAACCGATGGCTGGATTGTCGACGCACAGTCTCAGTCCCTAGTTGGCAGTATGCCCCTGGGACTGTATGCAAGTTATGGCGAATGTGAAGGTAAGGCCGGACATTTCGCTGGCGGCAACTGCGATAACGCCAATAATGCCGATGCCCTCGGGCTGCTGGCCATGCTCGGCGTGTTACCTAACAAGCTAAACCTTTACGTAGCCTACCGCACTATGGATATCGGCACTGCGACTGACAACATCTTCGATGCCTGGACCCTCGGCTTCAATTGGATGTTCACCCAAAATATACGGATTGAACTGTTCAACGTTGCCGAGAGCGGTTCAGGCGTCGATGCGCGGGGTAACAATCGGGATAACACGACGAACTTTCAGCTGTTTGCCGGCTTCTGATCCCGGCAACGGTAAAGAATGGTTGCGCTTATCCCGCGGCAGTCACGGAAAAATGCTGTTGCCCGGCTGGAAAGGATTCCAGCCGGGCTGCACACATTGAAACTGACGCAAGTCATATCAGGCGGCTCATGTAAATCAAAAGTCACACCCGCACCGCAATACGGGCGGGGCTTTTAAACGCCGCTGTTACAATTCATCCAGTATTCGACGGCGGGCAGCAGCGTACTCTTCGTCTGTGATCAAGCCATCCCGATGAAGCTCATCCAGCCTGATCAGCCTCTGTTTGAGTGATGTCGGCGCCGGAACAGGGATGCCGGACTGATCAGCTTGTGGTGTTTGAGTGGGCGTTTGCTCCGCGGCAACGTCAGCACAATCAAGCTCTGCTTTAACACCTGTATTCAATACGGCGCTGCTCACCCGCTGCAAATAATCCTGGCAGCCATCCTTCTTCAAAATCACCAGACCGTACAGATCCTGCTGATCCGGCGCGTACACAATTGGAAACACGTCTTGAAGCTGAACTAGCAGAGGCGTATTACCCTGCACCTTACCCATCACATAGACAGTTGCGCCAGATGGCTCCGAATCAACTGCGATTTCACCGTGCTTTGGCATGGCGACGGTGTTACTACAGCCATGCAACAGCAGAACGACCGCCACAATTGAGACAAAACGTGTAAAGCGCTTTATAGAATACACTAACATAACGGCTCTCCCATCCTATGTGTTGCTTTCAGTATAAAAAAATATCCAGATTAAATCCAACGCACCACCCGAAACAGGCCACCCAGGCCGGCATCCTCCAGGCACCTGTGAAGGTGAGACACACAACGCTGGCATCATCATGCCCCACGCTTGACCAAGCAGTCACTCTATCTGTGTCCGAGTAAAATTATGTAACACCCATTTCACGCGCAGAAGACTGGCTACACAGATACTCAATGAACCAACACCCATGCCTAATAATAACAAGTCTGATGCCGAATCGCTTGCCACCATGAAAATCAGAGGTTCCCGTTGTCGATTTGAAAATAGTGAACGGGTTTTTACGATAGCTGAAGAGATTCAACTTTTCCGGCGTAGTTTCCCAAACCACCACAAAGCAGACGTCGGTGAAGTTTTACGAAAACTATGAAAAACACAATAAAGCTGACATTGGAAGAATAGCCTCTGGTAGAGTAAAACCTGTAAAAACCACCAGGTTGCAATGAGAAATGCTGATCTTTGAGCTA
>JASJFV010000255.1:0-3026 GCA_033791885.1 Gammaproteobacteria bacterium
AACACCGCTGCTGAATATGGACAAGATAACAAGAAAACGGAACAGGTCACGAAACTGGTGGCGATGGCGCAGGGTTTCCCTCAGACGGGAAAAGCCAATCCGCGTGTAAGCGGCGATTGACTTAGGTGAACTTCCGGCCGCTTTTGTTCGCTCCTTTAAGAAAAGAAATGTCGGCGCGGATGCCAGGGCAAAGATCAGCGCCGTAATCCATAAGGTGACCGGTACATACTGTTCTGCTGTTTGGCCGAGAGGTTTGACGCTTTCAATGTAAACAAGACAGATCGCCAGCACCAGCAGGCCGCCGAGATAACCCAGAGCCCAGCTAAAGCCGGAGACCTTGCCAATCTTATCCGGTGGGGCAATCTCCGGCAGGAAGGCCGCTATCAGGTTTTCACCTGTGCCAAACAGGAATGCAGACCCTGCCAGTAATAGCATACTGAGATATAGCTGTTCAGGGCCTGCGAAGCCGAGCAGGGTTGTCATGCCTATGCAGCCGACTGTGCTGAAGGCAAGTATCTTCTTTTTCGCCGCCGAATAGTCGGCGATGGCACCGAGTACAGGAGCCGTAAGCAGGATCAGGATGTTCGAAATTCCAATGCTTATACTCCAGAGTAGGGTCCCGGCGCCGTCATTGTTGCTATCAACAGAGGCAGCCAGCACGCCGACAAAATAGGCATTGAATATGGCGGTCAGAACTACTGTGGTATAGCCGGAATTGGCGAAGTCATACATCGCCCAGGCAACAAGTTCTCTGCGTGGAGCGAGACTTCTGGTGATATATGTCATCTGCAGCGGCTGATTAATTACTATCTACAACTGGAAAGAATTAGCATGAATTCGTTATCGCTGCCGGTGTAAATGTGTTGTGGCGTGAAACCTGCATTCTTCAATAGATGCTGGATAGATTCTGCTGTGTATTTTCGACTGTATTCCGTAACGATATATTCGTCATTTTCAAAATTGAGTTTCAGATCAATATCTTTCAGTGTAACGGTTTGCTGGCAGAGGGAGCGTAAACGCATTTCTATACGTGAATGTTCAGCATCGAAAAACGCATAATGCTCGAATGATGCAGTATCAAAATTGCCATTGAGGGCTTTATTCAGAACATTTAATACATTCAGGTTAAACTCAGCCGTGTAACCAGCACTATCGTTATAGGCTGCATTTAAAATACGGTGATCTTTTACCATGTCGACACCCAGCAGGAACCAGTCGTTGTCATTTGCAGTATTCCTTACATCCTGTAGAAAAAGGCTTGCCTGCTGATATGAAAAGTTGCCCAGAGAACTGCCGAGAAAGGTATACAGGCTGCGTTCATGAGTGTTCTCGAATTGCTGCATGTCCTGCAGAAAGTCACCATGCCAGGCATCTATTGATAACCATGGGTAGCGATCAGTCAGGCGTTGTGCTGACTCAACCAGGATCTCTTCACAGACATCCAGTGGCAGGTAGTGCAGCCAGTCGTGGTGCTGGTTGGCAGCCTGAATGATCAGCTCTGTTTTTTCGGATGTTCCACTGCCGAATTCAACTATCGCAGTCGGTCTTGCCGTGGCAACGATCTCATCGGCATGCGTGCGCAATAGTGCGGATTCCGCACGGGTCAGGTAATACTCATCAGTCTGACAAATCAGATCAAACAGTTTCGACCCGCGTTCGTCGTAGAAGTATTTGGGTGGCAGAAAGCGCGGGCTGTTAGTCAGCCCAGATTGAACATCTTCAACAAGGCTGTCCAGATTCTGATCCAGTGATAGTTTGTTTAACTGGAATCGGTTTGAGTCTAATTTTTTAGTAACCTGCATGGCTCCCTTTACACTTTTGTGTCTGTTTTCATTATACTGAGTAAACAGTTATAGACAACAGAGTGTCTCTATTAGTTCTGGATATGTTAGATTGGGATAATTAAATTACCATTTCAGAGCATGCCTCAAACGTAATAGCCAGCAACTGTGAAGGCTGTTAACGCAGAGACGACAGATTTTGTATTTAGTATAATTATTCATAAATAAAATAGAGATACCCTAAAGAACCAACAATCAAATATGTGCAGACTTGCAGCCTATATCGGCCCGACATTACCGCTTGAGGATTTATTGCTTAAACCGGAGCATAGCCTGATGAAACAATCGTGGGGGCCAAGGGAAATGATGGAGGCAAGGCTGAATGCCGATGGCTATGGTTTCGGCTGGTTCGATATGGATAACAAACCTCTGCGTTATCGTCAGACCATGCCAATCTGGACGGACCCGAATCTTCCTGAACTAGGTCGCGGGCTAAAAGCTGACACCTGGGTAGCGGTGGTGCGCAGTGCAACAGCGAATATCCCGATCAACCTTGCGAATACCATGCCCTATGCGGATGACACATACCAGTTCATGCATAACGGTTATATCAATCAATTTTCCAGGACCTTGCGGTCATGTATGCGGCGCGAGTTTAAGCCGGAGTTTGAAGATTTGATTGAAGGCAATACCGATTCAGAGCACCTGTTTATCTTATTCAAACATATCATGTGGGAATTAGGCAGCGATGACCCTGCACGGGTGCTGGTTGAGATGGTGACTCGATTAAAAACATGGTTAAAGACTGAACGCGCCCTGTTGAACATAATTGTTACCGTGCCAGGAAAAATATGGGCCATGCGCTGTGCAATCAACGGTAATTGTCCATCATTATATTTCTCAATCAACCCGCCAGCATTTCCTGCAGCAAGTGTTGTTGCATCGGAGCCATTGACTGACGAGGATGACTGGACAGAGGTTCCGCCGCAATCACTACTGGTATTTGATGTGGGCACTGAACCGGAACATATTCATTTGTGAGTTCGAATTCCTGTCGAGATGAAATTGTCGACCGATTGTCTACTCTGCATAATCGCCTGATAGACAATTTCTCAACATATTCCGAACAGGACCTGCGTACACAGTATCATCCTGATCTTAGCCAGCTAGGCTGGCATCTTACCCATATCGGTTTTATTGAGCACTACTGGTTACGTGAAGTTGTGCTCGCTGACGACAGTCGGA
>JASJFV010000256.1:0-23266 GCA_033791885.1 Gammaproteobacteria bacterium
ATAGAAATAAAGGAAGGCGACGATGCCATCCGTATCAGTCGAAATATGCCCCATGTTGAAACAGTCATGGCTGCACCTGCTGCTGTTGCACCTGTAGCGACAGCTGCCGAGCAGGCAGAGGAAGCAACCGATGACAATGCGGGTCTACCTGAGGGCCATGCCGTGACATCACCAATGGTAGGTTCGTTTTATGCTGCGCCTTCGCCGGAGTCGAAAAACTTTGTAGAAGTAGGCAGTAAGGTTATGGTTGGCGATACCCTTTGCATCATTGAAGCGATGAAAATTTTCACTGAGATTGAGTCAGATAAGGCTGGAAGAGTCGTCGCCATACTCAAAGAACCAGGTGATCCAACTGAGTTTGGTGAACCACTTTTTATTATCGATTAAATCATGATTAACAAGATTGTCATTGCCAATCGCGGCGAAATTGCCCTGCGCATTCAACGTGCCTGCAGAGAGATGGGTATTCAGAATGTAGCAGTTTATTCTGAAGCTGACCGTGATGCTCTGTATGTAAAGCTAGCCGATGAATCTGTTTGCATCGGACCAGCTCCTGCCAGCCTCAGCTACCTGCACATCCCTGCAATTTTGAGCGCAGCAGAGGTGACTGACGCCGATGCGATACATCCGGGTTACGGCTTTTTGTCAGAAAATGCAGATTTTGCGGAACTGGTTGAAGCCTGTGGATTCATCTTCATAGGGCCTACCTCGGCAAATATTCGTACTATGGGCGACAAGGTATCTGCCATCAGATCTATGCAAGATGCAGATGTTCCCTGCGTACCGGGTTCTGATGGCGTGCTGGGTATAGATGACGAAACAAACCTGGCCATTGCAGCAAAGATCGGTTACCCCATCATCATCAAGGCTTCGGGTGGCGGCGGTGGACGTGGCATGCGAGTGGTGCGCACCGAATCAGCTTTACTGAATGCAATTACACTTACTCGAACAGAAGCCGGTGCGACCTTCAATAATCCCGATGTCTACATGGAAAAATACCTCGAACACCCTCGTCATGTAGAGTTCCAGGTGTTATCTGATAAACATGGTCATGCTGTGCACCTGGGAGAACGCGATTGCTCCATGCAGCGCAGAAACCAGAAGGTTGTAGAAGAGGCTCCTGCACCGGGTATTACAGTAGAGCAGCGCAATGCTGTCGGTGAACGATGTGCTGAAGCGTGTCGTAAAATTGGTTATCACGGTGCCGGTACGTTTGAATTTCTCTATGAGAATGGAGAATTCTATTTCATCGAGATGAACACGCGTGTTCAGGTAGAGCACCCAGTCACGGAAATGATTACTGGGATCGATATCGTCAAGACACAAATTATGATTGCGGCAGGTGAGCCGCTGCCATTCACGCAAGATGATATTGAAATTAAAGGGCATTCCGTCGAGTGTCGTCTGAATGCAGAGGACCCTGAAACCTTCATGCCTTCTCCCGGAAGAATTACACAGTTCCATGCTCCGGGCGGCCCGGGAATTCGAGTTGATTCACATGTCTACAGTAATTATTTTGTCCCTACACACTATGACTCTATGATCGGCAAGCTAATCTCATACGGTGCAGATAGAGAGGAAGCACTGGCGCGAATGACCAGTGCGCTGGGCGAAATAATTATTGATGGAATAAAAACAAATATACCTCTGCACCGCCGTATTATTTCGGATCACGGATTTAAAAGCGCCGAATTTGATATTCACTATCTTGAGAAAAACATCACCAATACTGCCTGATAAGTATTTCGAATATCATAAACTCCAATCTGGCACGCCCGGAAAAGATAGAGGTGTCTGAGCGTTGTCCTGGCTGAAAATTACCTTTGCGTCAAGCAAGGATCAGCTGGATTTTCTCAGTGATAAACTGGAGCTTGCAGGCGCCCAGGCCGTCACCATTGAGGATGCCGGCGATAATCCCTTATTCGATTTACTGGACGGTGAGCTTCCAGTCTGGGAAAGCAG
This sequence comes from Gammaproteobacteria bacterium, assembly GCA_033791885.1. GTDB lineage: Bacteria > Pseudomonadota > Gammaproteobacteria > BMS3Bbin11 > BMS3Bbin11 > BMS3Bbin11. The sequence continues at coordinate 1,963 of JASJFV010000256.1, forward strand.
CCAGGTGACTGGGCTGTTCAATGCAGAACAGGGGCTGGATGCAGTGTCTGCTGATCTGACCAAAGCATTTGCTCCAGCCGCCCTGCCCCAACACCACGTAGAGTCCTTGCCTGATCAGGATTGGGAGCGGTGCTGGATGGATCGATTCCAGCCTATGCAGTACGGTGATAATCTTTGGATATGCCCGACATGGTATGAACCACCTGATTCCGAAGCAACCAATATCATGCTTGATCCCGGCCTTGCATTTGGCAGCGGCAGTCATGAGACAACACGTCTATGTATGGAATGGCTGTCAAAACAGAATCTTGCTGGTAAAGCCATAATAGATTATGGATGCGGCTCCGGTATTCTCGCCATTGCTGCGCTTAAACTGGGTGCAGCCAGTGCACTGGGGATAGATATAGACCCACAGGCACTGCAGGCTAGCAGACAGAATGCGCAACTGAACCAGGTGAGTGAAAAGCTGCAGCTCGGATTACCGGCAGATATGCCTGGTCACATTCAATGTGATGTCGTCATGGCTAATATACTTGCCGATACCCTGATTGAGTTAAAGGCACATTTGCTTTCCTTTCGCAAACCACGCGGAGTGCTGGTGCTTTCAGGCATATTGAAGTCACAGCAGGCATTAATCTATAAAACGTTTGAGCCCGCAAATACAATTGAGGTATATAACGATGGTGACTGGATGATGATGACAGTCATTTCTCAGTCATAAACTGGCTGCAATATGTAATGATGATTCAACAGTCATCAGCTGGTTGCTTAGCTTAGTAATGCAAGAATCTGCCATATATTAAAGGTACAATTCACTAATGTTTACACAGTGCCCAAAATGCCAGTCAGTTTTCATGGTGTCTGATAAGGATATTAGCGCCCATGAGGGACTGGTTCGCTGTGGGAATTGTTACTCTGTATTCAACTCAAGCTGGAACTTGACTGATGACCCCCGAACAGGGGTGACAGAGAGCCCCAGAAGTCATGATTATAATAGTCAGCCAGCCAGCCTGGGGTCAGGCTTCACTTTCAATTTTATCAGTAATGACACCAGCCGGTCGCCATCCAGCACGGCGGTGCCTGATCAGGCAACAGATGAAACACCCGGGCCCGAGAATAAGGCCGATAAAGGAACAGCTGAGAGTATCGATCATCCAGATAATGACGATCTGGAACCCTTTCCAGAGCCGGAGATAGAGGATGAGCATACGGAGGTGCCAGTTCCTGTAGGGAGTAAGAAGAAGGATGGCCTGTTGTACTTCGGCTCTGAAGATGAGACGGAAGAAGAAAAGAGTATCGTTTCAAACACGATAGAAGACACCAAAGTTCTGCAAACACCAGCATCCACAGGCGACTCACCGCCACCCGACGTGAATCAGCCGATGCAGGAAACAGGCGTCAGTGAGAGTGATTCAGCTCCTTTGTCGATGACTGAAGAAAGTATGTGGCCAGGCAGTGAACTCAGTTTTGAAAATAGCGGAAAAGATTTTGAGCTGCCTGTACTTGATTTAGATGATGGTGAATCAGGTTCCAGTCTGTCAGACGATATAGGAAACATTCCAGGTCTGCCTGAATTCTTCAATGTTGAAGCTGCAGCGAAAGATGACCTCGTAGAAGGCCTGGGTGATCCTTTGCTGTTCAATATGCTTATAGGCGATGCTGAAGATATTTCTCCGCAACAGGATAAAGAAGTATCAGCTGTCGAGACAGCGCCGCCTGGGCCATTTTTAGCTAGCACCGGAGACCGGGATGAGGCAGCTGAATCCGCACAGGCTGACGTTTCCGGAAATAGTCTGATCACTGACGACACCATTGATAGTGAAGAGATTTATGGACTCGAACCTATGTCAGTTGAGTCGTTACCAGAATCGGCAGATGAGGCATTCTCACTGGATATTGATAGTGAGAATGAAACTGCTGCTGACTCGGTCTTTATCACATCGGCAGAGGAAGAATTAGATGACGCCTATGAACCGTTATCGCTGAAATCGGACGACAGTGGCGAGTTATTGCATGGCCTGGATGAGTTTCCCGAGCCGGGAGAATTGTCCAAGCTGAATTACGAAGACACAATGGAAATTAACGCCATGCTTAAGGCGGCGAATGTCAGCAAGGATCAGATTGATTCTGCATTATTGTCAGCAGATGCCAGTAATGATGACGATAGCGATAGTGTAGAAGAAATCATGCTGAGTTCTGAGCATGGGGTCGACCCGGCAGATTCGGCATTCTTTTCTGATACGGAAAATAGCGATTCACAATCCGGAGTTGATGCTGAATCAAAAAAGAAGGATAAATCAGCGGGTTCCTTCTTAAAAAATCTGCTGCCATTAAGCTGGGGGGGTAAAAAGGGCTGGGTCGAGCCAGCTGTCTTAGATACTGTAGAGACTCAGTTAATTCAGAAATTGAACCGGGGTAAGAATAAAGCCGCGTTGCCTGTATGGGTTGCCAGGTATTCATCTTTAGCAGTTGTCGCATTATTGATCCTTACCCTGATAGGGCAGATCGGGTATTTTTACATGGATAAGCTGGTGCGCATTAAGCCCATACAGCCACTACTTGAATTGGGCTGCAAGGTAGCAGGGTGTACCGTGCCTACAATTCAAAATACAAAAGATATTGAACAGCTATCGAGTCGACTGACGCCGCTTGCGGGTAACGATGGTGGATTTAAAGTTGACAGTATCCTGGTAAACCGGGCTATTGGTTCGCAGGCATATCCAGCGCTTGAACTGACATTGACTGATCGCGCCGGCAATATTATTAGTCGTCGTGTAGTTACACCAGATAAATACCTGACTAAACAGGACTCGCCAGAGATGAAGCCAAATGCAGCCGTCGATATCAGTATACGTTTTCGTACACCCTCAATCAGGGTGGATGGTTTCGAACTGAGGCCAGTGAGTCAAAACTGGTTAGAAAGATCGAAACAGGCAAATTGAAAGACTGCGAGAAGACGATGATTATCAGCCTGCGTAAGAATTACGCCAGCTCTGCGTTTCATCGGGGCAGCTGCGAGCTAAGAAATAACTGTAACAGTTTGCTCTAGATCCCGCTTTTCACTGCACGGCGGCACATTCCAGCCTCTAATCTTTGGTCAGAATAAATTATTTGGATGCCCTAATGTCCTTTTACAGGCTGTGTGTATCAGGGTATTATCTGTTACATTCAGACGTGGAATTTTTACAAACATTCTTTGCTACTGGCACACAGAAGTCAGGGTACAGATAAGCACAAGTACATTATCAACATGCAGATCGGCCCATATACATTGCCGAATCAGCTTGTTCTTGCCCCAATGGCAGGAATTTCTGATCGTCCATATCGTCAATTATGCCGCTCACTAGGAGCAGGTTTGGCGGTGTCTGAGATGATCAGTGCGAATGCTCTGGTTTGGGAAAACAAAAAAACCCGTCAGCGCATTAATCATGACGGTGAGCAGGGACCGATTGTGGTACAGATTGCAGGAGCCGATCCTGAGACACTGGCACTCGCAGCACAGGAAAACGTCAGGTCAGGTGCTAATATTATTGATATCAATATGGGTTGCCCGGCGAAGAAAGTCTGTAATAAACAGGCAGGATCAGCACTGCTTGCCAATGAAGACCTGGTAGCCCGAATTCTTGATAAAGTAGTCAACGCTGTTGATGTTCCAGTGACATTGAAAATTCGTACAGGCAGTGACCCTGAAAGCCGCAATGCCTGCCGTATTGCAGAGATAGCTGAGCAGTCAGGTATCCAGTCATTGGCAGTGCATGGACGTACCCGTAAATGTGCTTTTCGTGGCGAGGCAGAATATGAAACTATTCGTCAGGTCAAGCAGCAGTCAAAGATCCCTGTTATCGCCAATGGCGATATCAATAGCCCGGAAAAAGCAGCAAAGGTGTTGCAGTACACCGGTGCTGATGCCTTAATGATAGGTCGCCCTGCACGTGGCAACCCATGGATATTTCGCCAGATTAATCACTATCTCGTAACAGGTCAGACACTTTCACCACCTGACATCTCTGAGGTGAGAGAAATGCTTTTGTGTCACCTGCAGGAGCTTTATAGTTTCTATGGAGAATATACCGGTGTGCGGACGGCACGTAAGCATATCGCCTGGTACAGTAAGGGGTTTTTCAGCAGCAACGTATTCAGAAAAGAGATTATGCAGGTAGAGTCCGCCACCGCGCAGATCGCTATGGTCGATGAATTTTTATCACAGTCTGAAGGGCGGGATGTCGCCGCATGAGTAAGAAGAAAAAACAACCGTTTGCCGAGTGTTTGAGTCATTCGCTTAAGCGCTACCTGGAAGATCTGAATGGAGAGGTGCCAGCATCACTCTATGATATGGTTATTTCACAGGTAGAAAAACCCCTGCTTGAAGTTGTTATGGAGTGCGCAGAAAACAACCAGAGCAGGGCTGCACAAATGCTGGGGATAAATCGCAATACCTTGCGCAAAAAACTACGTGACCACGGTCTTATCTAGAAACTCTTACCCAGATCTTCTGCAGACAATAGTCACTTTTCTTTTCATCATTTTCATTTAACAGGATCGCACCATGTCTGACGACAACCGTATCGTAATAAAACGCGCTCTCATCAGTGTATCTGATAAATCAGGAATAGTTGAGTTTGCACATGCACTGCACACACAAGGTGTAGAAATTCTGTCTACGGGAGGTACCGCAAACCTGCTGATGGAAAACGGTATAGATGTCAGTGAGGTGTCAAGCTATACCGGCTTTCCAGAGATGATGGACGGACGAGTGAAGACATTACACCCGAAGATACATGGTGGATTACTGGGCCGTCGTGGCATCGATGAGACAGTCATGCAGGAGCATGGAATTCAGCCAATTGACTTGCTCGTCGTCAACCTTTATCCATTTGAAAAGACCGTAGCTGATCCCGCCACTGAGCTGGAAACCGCAATCGAAAATATCGACATCGGCGGTCCAGCGATGCTGCGTGCCGCCTCGAAGAACTATCAGGCAGTGACGGTGCTGACAGATAGCAGTGATTACCAGATGATTCTTGATGAAATGTCTGAACATGACGATGGTATTTCTGAGGCTACGCGTTATGATCTGGCGATCAAGACCTTTGAACATACCGCGCGTTATGATGGCGCAATTGCCAACTACTTTGGCTGCCTGCCGGCGTCAGGTGAGAAACAGGAATTTCCACGGACCTATAGCCTTCAGGTCAGTAAGGTACAGGAGATGCGCTATGGCGAGAACCCGCATCAGCGCGCTGCCTTTTATGTCGAAAAAGGCTTTACTGAAGCCAGCGTTGCGACATCAAGGCAATACCAGGGTAAACAGCTGTCATACAATAATATGGCGGATACCGATGCTGCACTGGAGTGTGTAAAGTCATACAACAATGGCCCGGCCTGTGTCATTGTTAAGCATGCAAATCCCTGTGGTGTAGCAGAAGGGGACAGCCTCATCGCTGCTTATGATCATGCCTATAGCACCGACCCGACATCTGCCTTTGGCGGTATTATTGCTTTTAACCAGGCCCTGGATGGACATACCGCGAAAGCGATTATCGATCGCCAGTTTGTCGAGGTCATTATTGCACCGGAAATCGATGTTGAAGCGCAGGAAGTGCTGTCAGGAAAGAAAAATGTTCGCGTGCTGGCATGTGGACAATGGTCAGATCAGTCACAAGCCGGACTGGATTTTAAGCGCGTCAATGGTGGCTTGCTGGTACAGGATCGTGACCTCGGCATGATAACGCGTGATGATTTGAAGGTCGTGACTCAACGCAAGCCCGATGAGCGGGAGATGGAAGATTTACTGTTTACCTGGAAAGTGGCTAAATTTGTTAAATCAAACGCTATCGTCTACGGGCGTGATCGCATGACGATTGGTGTTGGTGCCGGGCAGATGTCACGCATTTACAGTGCGCGTATCGCAGCTATCAAGGCAGTTGATGCAGGGCTTGACGTGAAAGGCTCGGTGCTGGCCTCAGATGCTTTTTTCCCATTCAGAGACGGACTGGATGCTGCTGCGGAAGTTGGTGTGACCGCCGTCATACAGCCCGGTGGCTCCATGCGTGATGATGAAGTCATTGCGGCAGCTGATGAGCATGGCATCGCCATGGTGTTTACTGGTATGCGTCACTTCAGGCACTAAGCGGGGGATGACCCGAGTGTAGCGTATGCAGAAAAAACGCAAACGTTCAGCCGCATCGTCACCAGGCTCGAGAAAAAAGTGGCTGCTGCGCTCACTCAAGTGGCTGGCAGTTCTGTTTACCGGTCTTATTCTGGCCGATCTTTACTGGCTGTCAACAATATGGCCGGACTGGGATGCGCTGGCAACCGGGCCAGTGCCGGAGTCAAGCCTGATTCGCCAGTACCGCCAAAGAGCAAATATTGACTCGCGGCTACCGGATGTGCGCTGGCAGCCGGTTGAGCTGAATAATATTCCCTATGTACTTCGGCGGGCTGTCATTATTGCAGAGGATGGCCGCTTTTATCAGCATGATGGTGTTGATTTCAAGGCTATAAGGAATGCCTGGGATTACAACATCAGTCACATGACAGTGCGTTATGGCGCCAGCACGATCTCCCAGCAAACAGTAAAAAATCTTTTCCTCAGTAACGAGCGCAACTTGCTACGTAAATGGCATGAGTTGATTCTGACCTGGCAAATGGAGCAGCGGCTAAGCAAGGACAGGATACTGGAGCTGTACCTGAATATAGCTCAGTTTGGTCCGGGGATTTTTGGTGTGCAGGCAGCGTCCTATTATTACTGGGGGCGACCGGTGTGGACGGTTAACAGGAGACAGGCAGCTGAGCTCGCTGCCAGCCTGCCGTCACCGACCAGGAATAACCCGGGGCGATATACCCCTGCTTTTGCAGCCAGGTATAATTCGATTAACCAGCGCATGTCAGAAGCCATGCAACGGGAACGCAGGTAACGACCACTAATTCCATCCTGCCTGCATCAGGGTATAGAGTGGTGGCCTGCAATTAAAAGTGATGCTGAAGTTTGCAGCGATGACAGCGCCTTCTCGCTGGCCGGCCTGCCACGTCTATCAGTTTTCAGACAATTTCTCTGAATACTGGGGCAGAGGCCCTTCGATTTCTTCCCAGTTGGCTTTAGAGGCAGTAAAGGTATGTGCACGAGGACGTTCGCTTATATCAGATTCTATGGTTCCAATGCGCAGTCGAACGATATCTGGAAAGTCGGTGTTTTTACTGAAAACCGGTGAGCCGCAGTGCTTGCAAAAATATTTTGTTCTTTTTTCGGTCGATTGATAGGCAGTTATTGCCTGATCGCCCTGCAGTAAGAAAAAATGATCTGCCGCAACGTTGCCGTTTGCAGCAAAGGCACTGCCCTGTGCTTTCCTGCATTGAGAGCAATGACAATAAACGATGTTTTCTATCATGCCAGTGATTTTAAAGCGTACTTTTTCGCACAGGCAACTTCCATAATATGATCGGTGTTCAGGCATTATTAGCAACCATCAGTAAGGGTTTATTATTTCCATATAGTAGAACCTTAGCAGACAATTTAACACGCTACTCCAAGAGTTGCGTCGACACTGTTATAATCGCGGCTTTGAACAATTCAGTGCAATGATATCGTGACTTTTCAGCAACTTATTCTGACATTACAGCAGTACTGGGCAGACCAGGGCTGTGCCCTTATGCAGCCTTATGATATGGAAGTGGGGGCTGGAACTTTTCACCCGGCCACTTTTCTCAATTCTATCGGTCCGGAACCCATGAGAGCCGCCTATGTGCAGCCATCGCGTCGTCCAACCGATGGGCGCTACGGCAAGAACCCAAACCGGTTGCAGCACTACTACCAGTACCAGGTGGTTCTGAAGCCTTCACCAATAAATATCCAGGATCTTTACCTGGAATCATTAAAACAGCTGGGAATTGATCCGCTGGAGCATGATATTCGCTTTGTCGAAGACAACTGGGAATCGCCAACACTCGGAGCCTGGGGTCTGGGCTGGGAGGTCTGGTTAAACGGCATGGAGGTAACACAGTTTACTTACTTTCAGCAGGTAGGCGGTCTAGATTGCAGGCCTGTTACCGGTGAGATCACTTATGGCCTGGAACGTATTGCCATGTATCTACAGGGAGTCAACAACGTCTTTGATCTGGCCTGGACCGATGAGGTGACGTATGGTGATATTTATCACGAGAACGAGGTCGAATTTTCCGCTTTTAATTTCGAGCAGGCCGATACTGCAATGCTATTCCAGCACTTCGATGATTTTGAGCGACAGAGCCAGCAACTGTTGGCGTCCAGGTTACCGCTTCCTGCCTATGATTACGTATTGAAGGCATCGCATACCTTTAATCTGCTTGATGCCCGCAAGGCAATCAGTGTCACTGAAAGAGCACGTTTTATCGGGCGCATACGCGATCTCGCACGGGGTGTGGCACAGTCCTATTTTGAAAGTCGTGAAGCGCTGGGGTTTCCACGTGGTAATCAAGGGAGCCAGTCAGCATGAATATCGACACGAAGCCATTACTGATAGAGCTAGGCACAGAAGAGCTACCGCCGAAGTCTTTAAAAAACCTGGCAAAAGCATTTTCTCAACATATTCTTTCAGGCCTCTTTGATGCCGGCCTGATAGCAGACAATACCGCGTCACAGTTATTTGCCAGCCCCAGGCGCCTCGCTATACTGGTAGATGAGGTAGCCGACCGGCAGGCCGACAGAACTATTGAGCGTCGTGGACCTGCGGTGAGTGCTGCATTCGATAAAGACGGCAATCCATCCCAGGCAGCCAGCGGATTTGCGCGTTCGTGCAAGGTCGAAGTGGAGGCGCTTGAGCGGATGACAACGGATAAGGGTGAATGGCTGGTTTTTCGCAGTGAACAGGCTGGCTTGCCGACGCAGCAGCTGGTGCCCGAAATTGTTGATACAGCACTGAGAAAGCTGCCAATTCCGAAAAGAATGCGCTGGGCAGATATGGATGCAGAGTTTGTTCGCCCCGTTCACTGGCTGTTAATACTCCATGGCAGCGAAGTCATCGATACAACCTTGATGACGGTGGCTTCTGGTCGTCAAACAGGCGGGCATCGTTTTCATCATCCCGGCATGCTGACATTGGCAACAGCGAACGACTATCAGAGCATGCTAGAGGACCCTGGACATGTAATGGCTGATTTTAATCGTCGACAGGAAGCAATTGTTGAACAGGTAAATAAACTGGCGAGTGATAAAGGTGCGAAGGCTCTGCTGGATCCGGACCTGCTTGATGAAGTGACTGCGTTGGTGGAGTGGCCAAATGCCATGGTAGCTGAATTTGATAATGGATATCTTCAGGTTCCGCAGGAGGCCCTGATCAGCGCTATGCAGGATCATCAAAAATATTTCCCGCTGGTTGACGAAGACGGCAAGATGACATCATCGTTTATATTTGTCTCAAATATTGAAAGTATCAATCCTGTCAGTGTCACTAGCGGTAATGAACGTGTTCTGAATGCGCGCTTCTCAGATGCACAGTTTTTCTGGGATACAGATCGTGAAAACAGTCTTGATCACCAGGTAGAACGACTCAATAGTGTGGTGTTCCACAATAAACTGGGCAGCGTTTATGAGCGGACATTGCGTGTTCAGGAACTGGCTGGCCAAATTGCCGAATTGCTCGACTCAGATCGTAGCATGGCTGCACGTGCAGCATTGCTCGCCAAGGCGGATTTGCTCACCGGCATGGTATCTGAGTTTCCTGATCTGCAAGGCATCATGGGACGATATTATGCACTGGAGCAAGGTGAAAAGCATGAAGTGGCAGAGGCTATAGAACAACAATACTTGCCACGTTTTGCCGGTGATGACTTACCTTTAACAGCTACCGGTCAGGCACTTTCGATCGCCGATAAGCTGGATACATTATGTAGTATATTCAGTATTGGTGAGATACCTACCGGAGACAAGGACCCTTTCGCGCTTAGAAGAGCAGCACTGGGTGTGCTGCGGATTATGATTGAACTGGAGCTGAACCTGGATCTACGGCAGTTACTGGTCATGGCTCTATCTGCGTATGGTTTTGATGATGAAAAAACAGCCAGGCTTGCTGATCAAATCTTCACCTTCATGCTGGATCGTCTGCAGGCCTACTATATTGATAAAGGTTACAGCAGCAGGCAAATAAGCAGTGTGCAGCAGCGCCGGCCTACACGGCCAGTCGATTTTAATGCCCGGCTCGTTGCAGTCGATGCCTTCGGTCAACTGGAGGAGGCCCCTGCCCTGGCAGCAGCCAACAAACGCATTCAAAATATATTGCGAAAAGCTGACAATGATGATTTCGGTGCTGTAAATTCAGAGATGTTAAAAGAGCCCGCAGAGCGCGCCTTATTTGATCAGATTTCAGAGTTGTCGAGCGAGGTAGATGGTCTGTTTAAGCAAGGTGACTACACCGGCGCACTGTGTCGCCTTGCATCCTTGCGTGCGGTAGTCGATGATTTTTTTGACCAGGTAATGGTGATGGATGAAGACCCTGAGATACGTGCCAATCGGCTGGCCTTGTTAGCCGGTCTAGGCGAGATGTTTTTGCGCACCGCTGACCTGTCTCAACTGCAATAACCAGGTATTGTTAAATGTCTAACGATTTACTGTCACACGACTCCTATGCAGCCATGCTGGCGATGGTTAAATCTTTTCACGACAAGCATGACTTCAGCGGCACAGGCGGTGAAGACATGGTTTATAGAATTGCCCTGATGACGGAAGAGCTGGGAGAGATGTCTTCCTGTGTGACAAAAGGCAAGGCCATGGACGAAATGGCGGAGGAGACTGCGGATCTGCTGATTCTTGTACTGGGTACTGCGATTGCCGGTAATTTTGATCTACTCGAGGCTTTCTGGAACAAGATGGATAAGCTCATGAAGCGCGATGCGCGGATGATTGATGGCCGTATTCGTGTATCTGAGTTTCGTGGCCAGGAATGAGGCTGGCAATGCGAAATAGTGAAATAGATCTGACAACATTGCAGATTACAGCTGGCTGGCCAATAGAGTTATGAAAACCATAATTCTTGATCGTGATGGCGTTATTAACCAGGACTCCGACGACTTTATTAAATCTGTTGATGAATGGCTGCCTATCCCTGGATCACTTGAAGCTATTGCACTGCTACATCGTCACGATTACCGAATAGTGGTGATTACCAATCAATCAGGAATCGGTCGTGGCCTGTTTAGTCTGGCTACTCTAAATGACATCCATCGTCATATGTTGTCAGAAACAAGAAAAAAAGGCGGTTTGATTGATGCAATATTTTTTTGTCCACACGCTCCTGATGATGGCTGCAACTGTCGTAAGCCATTAACTGGGATGTATAAAGACATGGCGAACAGGCTGAAAATTGAAATGAATGGCGTTCCTGCTGTGGGTGATTCCATGCGTGATCTGCAGGCTGCACATAATGTTGGCGCCTTGCCTGTGCTGATGAAAACCGGAAAAGGAAAAAATACGGCCAGGATATTGAAAAGCAAGGGGAGCCCGCTATCTCCTGCAGAAGTGATCAGTTATAAAGACCTTGCTTCTTTTGCTGATGCCCTGCTGGCTGGAGAGCTCGATAACGCTATCCTGGAGAGATTGAATTAATGAGTAAAACTCAGAGTAAGCAAAGTGGAGCATTGCCCTGGATACGGTCAATCCTTTATTATCTGTTCATGGTTCCCAGTCTAATTTTGCTTTTCTTCGGGCTGATTCTGGCACTTCCTTTTGAGTATAAATATCGAGCGCAGCTCATCAGCTGGTGGGCATTATTTCAAATGTGGCTGCTGAAAATATTTTGTGGACTCAGCTATGAAGTGCAGGGTGCTGAGAATTTGCCTACAACTCCTTATATTGCTCTACCAAAACATCAGTCGACATGGGAGACGGTCGCTTCAAACTTCCTTTTCAAACAACCTGCATGGGTCTTCAACAGAGAATTGTTCAAGATACCTTTCTTTGGCTGGGGACTATATCTTACCCATCCCGTTGGCATTGATCGCGGCACACCAAGGGCCGCATTGAATCAACTGGTAGAGCAAGGTGGGGCATTGCTGAAAAGTGGTCGAACGATGGTTATTTTCCCAGAAGGCACACGCGTCCCACCCGGCGAAAAAGTAAAGTTTGAACCGGGTGGCAGCCTGTTGGCAGTGAGGACTGAATCACCGGTCATCCCGGTGGCTTTGAATGCTGGAGAGTTCTGGCCCAAGCACAGTTTCCGCAAATATCCCGGACACATCAAAGTGATTATTGGCCCTCTGATCGAGTCAAAGGGGCTGAAAGCCCGTGAGTTGAACGAGAAAGTAGAGTCCTGGATTCATCAAACAATGGACGAGAATTTCGGCGGTGACTGATAGCCTCCTGTTGAGCCAGGCAATACATCACTAAAGCTCGGTAGCGAAACGGTACTGATTTTTATTAGTCAGGAATCTCCTTCCCCTACACCCGACATGAAATATGAAACCTTTGCGTAATATCACTCTAATAGGAATGCCCGGCGCAGGTAAAAGTACCTGCGGTCGATTGCTGGCAAAACTGCTGGGCTTTGAACTGCTGGATACCGACGCTCTATTATGTCAGCAGTACAAGCGTTCGCTGCAAAACATTGTAAGCGAAGACGGATACATGACACTTCGTCATTTTGAAGAGCAGGTTGTTCTAGGGCTGGATGTGCAGCAAACCGTTATCTCAACGGGTGGCAGTGCGGTCTACTCAAGAGCAGCGATGCTGCACCTGTCCGGTCTATCGACAGTGGTCTATCTATGTGTACCCTATGACGTTATTGCCGGTCGAATCAAAAATCTTGATACGCGAGGTCTGGCTAAACAGGAGCAGCAAAGTTTGCTTGACCTCTACCAGGAACGAAAACCTCTGTATGAGAAGTATGCCGATATAACCGTAGATGCGACATCCTCGGTAGAGACGGTTGCTGAAACAATACAGGCTCTTACTGCGAACAGTATGCAAGCTTAAACACAGACTTATTTTTTACCGCGTTGTATTTAGCACAATCAAGCTAATATCTAAATCGCATCCTTCGCTGTTCTATTTTATCTGCTTTGCCAGTGCTGAAAAATCCTCCAGGGAGAGGGTCTCTGCTCTAACGGACGGTGCTATGCCTGCAGCCGTTATCTCAGTCTCTGTCAGAATCCCTTTCAGGTTGTTACGCAGAGTTTTGCGGCGTTGTGCAAACGACGCTTTGACAATTCGCGAAAAGTTATCACGGTTCGTGATACCGGCAACGGCTCTAGTATGAGGGATAAGCTGCACCACTGCTGAATCTACTTTCGGCGGTGGAGAAAATGCACCCGGATGGACGTCAATAATCTTTTCAACGGCGCATTGCGACTGCAGCATGACAGACAGGCGGCCATAGTTCTTACCGCCAGGTGCAGCAGTTATCCGCTGTACAACTTCTTTTTGCAACATAAACATCATGTCGTCAATAAAGGGTGCAAATTCAAGCAGGTGAAACAGCAGTGGTGTAGAGATGTTATAGGGTAGATTGCCGATTATACGTAGCTTTCCAGGTGAATTTACCAGTGAGGAGAAATCAAATTTCAGCGCATCATGTTGATGCAGGTTTAACCGCCCGCTTGCTCGCGGATCTATCTCGAAGCGAGCTACCAGGTCTCGATCCAGTTCAATCGCATGCAAGCTATCAATTTGCTCAAGCAATGGCCAGGTCAGTGCGCCCAGTCCAGGTCCAATCTCAACGATGCACTGGCCATTTTGCGGATGAAAACGAGAGATGATTCGATTGATCACATGCTGGTCATGCAAAAAATTCTGACCAAAGCGTTTTCGGGCTATATGCTTCACTTAATAGCGTCCTGTTTACTTAATTAAAATAGTTATGAATCAGCATGCCCATATGCGAGTGAATTAAGGCACTCTTGCTGATTCATTGTTGCTGAGGTTTCATCTTTGCCATAGAGATGGCCATGATGAGTGCCTGCTGTAGACTGCCTGTATCAATTTTCCCACTACCAGCCAGGTCCAGAGCTGTGCCATGGTCAACAGACGTGCGTATAAAAGGTAATCCCAGTGTTATATTGACCGCATTTCCAAATCCTGCATGTTTTAGTACCGGCAGGCCCTGGTCATGGTACATTGCGAGCACTGCATCGGCCTGGGCGAGGTGACGTGGCACAAAAGCGGTATCAGCAGGCAGGGGACCCGTTAAATTGAGACCCTTTGTTCGCAGTGCATCAAGTACAGGTTCAATGGTATCAATCTCTTCCGTTCCGAGATGACCACCTTCCCCTGCATGCGGGTTCAGACCACAGACAAGGATGTGCGGTTGCGGCAGGGCAAACCTGGTTATAAGGTCATGATGTAAAATCTCAATGACTTCTGTCAGCAGTTCCTTTGTTATCTGTGAGCTGACATCGCGTAGCGGCAGGTGCGTCGTTGCCAGGGCAACACGTAATTTATCAGCAGCTAACATCATCACGACTCTGTGCGTGTTAGACAGGTCTGCAAGAAATTCAGTATGACCGGTAAAATGTATGCCAGCATCATTGATGACACTTTTTTGCAGAGGCCCGGTGACCAGTGCATCAAATTCACCCTGCAGGCAGCCATTTGCAGCGATCCTCAGGGTATTCAGCACGTAGTCGGCATTCTCTATATCCAGCTGGCCAGCTGCAGCTGGCTGATTTAAATTGACCGGCAGAACGGAAAGCTGACCGACAGAGTGTTGCTGATTGTCCCAGTCTGTTATGCGAAGAGGAATACCAAGCATGTTCGCACGGTCGGTCAGTAGAACGGGGTCGGCGCAGACGGCCAGTCTGCAATCAAGATTCATCTGGCTTGTCATGACTGCCAGATCCGGGCCGATTCCAGCAGGTTCACCCGCGGTCAGAACAATTGTTGGTAAGTATTCGCTCACTGTAAGAGGGTTTTTATTAGCCAATTTCAATATTATCTAAATGCTTGTGCGCACCATCACAGAAGGGCATATCAGCAGAATGTTTACAGCCGCAGAGCCAGAATTTTTCTTTCGTTTTAACCTCGAACTCTATCGGCTCAAGACCAGTTCCTTTATGAGAACCATCACAGAAAGGCTGCGACTGTGAATACCCACAACGGCACCACCAGTATTTTCCGGGATCCAGTTCGAGGACATAGGGCTTTTTCTGTACAACTTTAATATCTGGCATCAGTATGATCTCCATCTTCTAAGGATATAATAGCCTGATTCTACACGTACAGATGGAAGTCATGCATCACAGCTAGAGTAATATTTGCACACAGCGCAGCTGTGATCTAGCAGAGGGAGCGTTCGCAGTTATCGTGACTATCTACTCGAAGGGCGAATAGCATTCAATAGCATGCTATTGTTATTGAAAACAGTTGCAGAGAATTCACCCTGCCCTATGCAGGATTGGCCAGTTTTGGAGTAAGGATATGTATAAATGGATCTTTTCGGTGGTTGAATGACTGATCTGGTCATCTCTAATTTACAGTCTTCTGTTCCGGGCATCGCATTACAGCATCTGCAGGCCCTTGATATAACTTTGCCGGCAATGGAAATTACCGTATTGAACGGTAAATCAGGATCAGGTAAATCACTGCTATTGCGTGCTATTGCAGACCTCGACCCGTCTACCGGTGAGGTTTTTCTCGGCAATCAATCGCGGTTGACAATGAAAGCGCATGAATGGCGTAAAAAGGTGTGCTATGTCGCGACCGAAAGTTCCTGGTGGTTCGAAACGGTGGGCGAACATTTTCAAAACAGCAATACTGATTACCTGAAGCAGATGGGATTTGAAGTCGATGTCCTGGGGTGGAATATTAACAGGCTCTCCAGTGGAGAAAAGCAGAGACTTGCACTGGCACGCGCTTTCAGTCGATCACCCGAGGTGCTGTTGCTTGACGAACCCACTGCCTCGCTGGATGAATCTCGTACCCTTCTGGTGGAAGATGCAGTAAATGATTACGCGAAGAATATGTCTGCTCCGGTACTCTGGGTCAGCCATGACCGCCGCCAGCTGGAGCGCATTGCACAGCGTGCTGTACAAATACACCAGGACGGCAGCATAAAAATTACTTCAGTTATTCCTGGATGAATATCTTGCATCAAAAATACCCTATAGCAGTGTTAGCAGTTGCCTGCAGTACAGCCATAGCTATGTCTGCTGACCGCCGTATTCTTAACTGCTTCGAAGATCAATCTAGTGCAAATAGAATTAGCAAAGAAGGCCTGGAGATAAAACGTCGATGAATGTTATCAGCCTTTCAGCCGTTGACCTGTCTGTTGCCGCAGGACTCGTGCTAATCGTCGCATTACTGCAGTGGCGCATGCGTCTTGGTAACACACGATCATTATTAATTGCTGCAACTCGAACGGTCGTGCAGCTTTTGTTGCTTGGCCTTGTACTGAAGGTTGTTTTCGCCGACAGCGGTCTTTTCTGGATTACAGTAATGGCCATTATTATGCTGCTGGCTGCAGGACGTGAAGTTATGGTGCGTCAAAAAAGGCGCTTTATCGGTAGCTGGGGATTCATGCTGGGCACTTCCTCAATGTTTGTATCGGCATTTAGTGTCACCCTGCTGGCATTGATGGTCATCGTTCAGCCTGAGCCATGGTATTTGCCTCAATATTCCATTCCATTACTTGGCATGCTACTGGGCAATACCCTGAATGGGATTACTCTCGGTCTGGATAATTTAACCCGTAGTGTTTGGGACCAGAGTGCCATTATTGATGGGAGACTGGCTCTTGGTGAGGACTGGAGTTACGCAATATCGGATATACGCCGTGACAGTATTAGAGTGGGCATGATACCCATAATCAACGGCATGTCTGTTGCAGGACTGGTCAGTTTGCCGGGTATGATGACGGGTCAGATAATGGCAGGTACGCCACCGGTTGAAGCAGTTAAGTACCAGATTCTGATCATGTTCCTGGTCGCAGCAGGAACAGGTCTGGGGACCATTACCGCCATTGTGATTGGCTGCCGCAGGTTATTTGACGACAGGGAAAGGTTGCGTCTGGACAGGCTGCAGTAAATGATTGGATAAGAAATTTTTGAACTGCTGTTCTGTTAATTTAGGTATTCGAGTTATCGACGACGTAAACTATTTTCTACCATAACAATATTATTGTGGTGAAGGTTCATGTTTACCGGCTAACGATATCATTGTAGAGAGTTAATTTTTCATGCAGTCCTTGTTTTTTATATCAGCTGTAATTATCAGGAAGCAGTATGTCTGAATTAAATAAATATGCCGTTATGGGCAACCCGGTAAACCACAGCCTGTCGCCACGCATTCATAAAATGTTTGCCCTGAAGTGCGGTATCGCGCTTGAGTATACTGCCATCAATGTTGAGGCGGGTGAATTTGCAGCGGCTGTCGCACAATTTAGAAATGACGGCGGCAAGGGGTTAAATATAACCGTGCCATTCAAGCTGGAAGCATGGCAACTGGCAGATCTGCGTTCACCTCGTGCACAGCTCGCTGGTGCAGTGAACACACTAAAATTTGACAGTGATGGGAGTGTCTTCGGCGACAATACCGACGGTGTTGGAATGTTGCGAGATATAACATCTAATCTAGGCAAGCCAATTACTGATGCAAAGATACTGGTCATAGGTGCCGGTGGTGCTGTTCGTGGCGTACTGGGCCCATTGCTGGAAGCGTGTCCATCATTGCTGCATATAGTGAATCGCACGGCATCGAAAGCGATAGATCTTGCCGCAGTATTTGGTGAGCTGGGTCCCTGCACAGGCAGTGGCCTGAATGAAACGGGATTAGCTTCATACGACATTATCATTAATGGCACGGCGGCCAGCCTGCAAGGCAAGATACCCTCCCTGCCGGTGAGTATTTTTACGAATGAAAGCCTGGCTTATGACATGATGTATAGCAGAGAGCCGACGCCTTTTCTTGCATGGGCCAGTGATAATGGTGTTAGCCAGTGCAGTGATGGCCTGGGCATGCTGGTAGAGCAGGCCGCCGAATCATTCTATATCTGGCATGGGCTCAGGCCTGAGACGAAATCAGTGCTGCAGACCCTGCGATAAGTTTCACTCGCTGAGGTTGCGGTTAATCCAGCGTATAAGCGGTTTCCACTGTTTAAGGTCATGAGATACCAGGTACCACGGCATGTCAAAAATACCGAGGCCCTCTTCAGCCGCATGGATGTAGTTTTGACTATCTCGAATGCTGGCAAGGAAGGGAATCTTCAGGTCCTTGAGGAATTTATTCAGTTGCTGGTAAATCAGGGTGTTTTCACGTACCCGGTTGGCGATGACAGCAATCTTTTTTTCTTCAATATGCCCTGTCGACAGCAGTTCCTTAATAAAGTGCGCTGCAGCACGCATATCAATTGGAGAGGGCAGCACTGGAACCAGAATGATATCTGCGCGGCGAACCAGGTCAGTCAGTGATTTACCCTGAACCCGTGCCGGGGCGTCAAGCACTACACGATCAACATCGGCGGCAAAACGAAGGCGGTGTTCAAAAGGAGAGACGCCCTGGATTTCATAATAGTAGTCCTTGTTTCTCTCTTTCAGCCACTCCAGTGCAGATTGCTGTGGATCAAAGTCCGCCAGCACGGTATTTAATTCATTGGTGGCAAAATAACTTGCCAGGTTCGTCGACAGCGTTGTTTTACCGCAACCACCTTTAGCATTGACAACCAGTACTGTCTTCATACGACCCCAGTCTCCCCGATAGCAGTGAGCTTACAACCTCGAATATGCAGTGATACTAAACCACAATTTATCTAATGTAAAAGTAATGAAAAAATTTCAGAAAAAGCCCCTGCTTTTAACACATAATTCATCATTCTTTTTTTAAGGCAGGTAGTCCAGCAACAGGCCGATAAAAACGGCTGCACCAAACCAGTTGTTATTGAGAAATGCCTGTAAACAACGTGCAGGGTCACGCTCAGCAATTAGCCATTGTTGATAGATGAAGAAAGAAGATGCGAACAGAAGGCTAAAATAGTAGTAGCTGCCTCGTTCGAATACCAGGCCTGCCCAGGTTAGCATTAGCAATGTGGACAACTGCAGCAGCCCAATGATCTGACGGTCTTTTGATCCAAATAAAATTGCCGTGGACATGACGCCAATTTTAGTATCGTCATCACGGTCAACCATGGCATACATAGTGTCATAGGCAATCGTCCAGAAAATATTGGCAACAAACAATAGCCAGACCGCAGCCGGCAGCTGCCCGCTCTGGGCGGCGAAGGCCATGGGAATGCTCCAGCCGAAAGCCATCCCCAGGTAGGCCTGTGGTAGATGTGTAACCCGCTTCATGAAGGGATAGCTGGCGGCAAGAAAAACGGCAACGAAGGATAGTTTTATGCTGAGTGTGTTGAGTTGCAGCACCAGCAAGAAGGCAATTCCGCATAATGTGGCAAACAATATTAATGCTTCGCGTGGTTTTACAAGGCCTGCTGCAATGGGGCGTGAACAGGTACGTGCCACGTCCGGGTCAATATGTCTATCAGCGAAATCATTGATTACGCATCCCGCAGAGCGCATGACGAAGACACCGACAATAAATATCAGCACAATAGATGCCGTTGGTTGTCCCTCACCAGCCAGCCACAATGACCACAAGCTTGGCCATAGCAGCAGGAAGCTGCCGATGGGCCGGTCGGCACGCATAAGCAGCAGGTATTGTTTGATTTTTTCTGCAAGACTGGTCATCAGGGGGATTATATAGTTTTCAGTTTTCAGTTATCGGTATTGATTGTACTGAACACAGGAGACCGAAAACTGAGCAGATATAAATCATACATCCCCATACCCCATTACGTCACCCGCCCAGCGACGTATTAATTTCGCGATCGATGGTGGTGTTTCTCTTTCGATTTCAGCAGCGAGTTCTGGTACTCGTTCCAGTAGATCTGCATCGCGTGATAGATCGGCGATACGCAACTGCAGCAAACCCGTTTGTCGCGTACCCAGGAGTTCGCCGGGCCCACGCAATTCCAGGTCTCTTCGAGCGATTTCAAATCCATCAGTGGTTTCGCGCATGGCAGCCAGGCGGGCGCGGCCATTGGCGGATAGTTTGCCCTGGTACATTAATACACAGGCGCTGGCTGTAGATCCCCGGCCTACCCTGCCGCGTAACTGATGCAATTGTGCAAGTCCCAGGCGTTCAGCGTTTTCTATTATCATTAGGCTGGCATTCGGTACATCAACACCGACTTCTATGACGGTCGTTGCAACCAGTATATCGGTATTCCCATTGCGAAATGCATTCATTACGGCCTCTTTTTCCTGTGTCTTCATTCTTCCATGAATCAGGCCAACGCTAAGCCCTTCGAGTACTTCAGAGAGAAATTCGCTAGTGACTTCTGCCGCCTGGCATTGCAGTGCTTCAGATTCTTCAATTAAGGTGCATACCCAGTAGACCTGTCGTCCATCGACGCATGCTTTGCGTACTGCCTCGATAATCTCATCCCGTTTTGTGTCGGGCATCACTGCTGTCTCAACCGGTTGACGGCCGGGCGGTAATTCATCAATGATAGAGGTGTCAAGGTCTGCATAAGCCGTCATCGCAAGCGTGCGGGGGATAGGTGTGGCTGTCATGATCAACTGGTGCGGGATATATTTTCCATGCCGGCCTTTTTCTCTCAGGGCCAGCCGTTGATGAACGCCGAAGCGATGTTGTTCATCAACTATAATTAGGCCCAGTTGTAAGAACTCGACGTCATCCTGAAACAGTGCATGAGTGCCTATCACCAATTGCGTATCACCGTTAGCGATAGAGGAAAGCGCGCTTCTTTTTTGCCCTGCCGGCAGTTTGCCGGCGAGCAGGCAGATCTTAATATGCAGAGGAATCAACCATTTGGACAAGGTCTGCAAATGTTGTTCTGCGAGCAATTCAGTTGGTGCCATTAGTGCAACCTGGTGACCAGCGCGCAGCGTGGCCAGTGCGGCCAGCGCAGCGATAATTGTCTTGCCGGAGCCTACGTCACCCTGTAGCAGGCGTTGCATAGCATTGCTCTGCCCAAGGTCTGAAAATATTTCATTGATGACACGCTGCTGGGCGCCGGTTAATGAAAAAGGCAGGTCTTTGATGAAATCATCGGTAAGACTGCTTGCATCGTTTATCAAGAATGACCGGTTTGTTTTTCCACGTTTGCGTAACTGCCGTATTGACAGGTGATGCGACAATAGCTCTTCCAGTGCCAGTCGTCTTTGCATCGGGTGTAAGCCCTGTTGCAGCAGAATGGTATTTGCGTTGCGTGGCGGGCGGTGAATATACTGCAATGATTCTGCCAGCAGCGGTAAACCCATGCTGCGGCAAGAGTGGGTATCCAGCAGTTCGGGTAAACGCTCCGACTGCTGCGCAAGCAGGTTAATG
>JASJFV010000257.1:0-18504 GCA_033791885.1 Gammaproteobacteria bacterium
GTCCCTTTCTTCCAGTCTTACCCCAACCAAAAATAGCTGGTACATAAGATTGCAAGCAATGCCGTAAGTTAACACCAGTGATTTTATTATCAGCTCTTATTTTCCTTTGTTTTCAATATTATTGACTAATTACTTATGCTATTTATGGTGCTACATAAGCAAGATTCCTTAATATTTGATCATCTCCCGCATTACATTATTTATAACGCGCTGCAGATTCATTTATCTTTGTCTGTCTGTGAGATTCATTTGCACCTCCTGATTAACAACCAAACCAGGCAGGGTGCTATGTGCTATCAATTAACACCCTGCCGCAGGTTTATGCATGATTATTATCTTTGATCGTCAGTGACGGGTTGTCATGATTGCGCGATGAAGGCTGACCATTGAGAAACCAGTCAATGGTATACATAGCGCTGCCTCTCGCGGTGGCGGGCAAATGACGCGTTCTTTTAATGCTGATTACAGGCAATGATATGGTAGATGTATTCATGATGTTTCTCCTTTAGTCTATTTATTAAGCTCGAATCTATTGTTGATTCGATGATTAAAGCTTAACGGTTAATGACTGGAACGAATGCTTTCAATTTTGTAGTATCTAACTACAGATACTGGAGTAACTAACTACACATACTGGAATTGAGGTGGCTGCACTATGGAATATGGACAGTTTTGCCCGGTTGCAAAAGCGCTTGAAGTACTCGGCGAGCGTTGGACCTTACTCATCGTGCGTGAAATGTTAATGGGTGGGAAACGCTTCAATGAATTGCAACGTGGCCTGAATATGATTTCGCCAACAATTCTGACAAAACGACTCAATGAGCTTACAAATGCGGGCGTTGCAATACGTAAAAAAATACCCGGGCAGCGAGGCTATGAATATTTCCTCACTGAAATGGGTAAGGAGTTACTGCCCGTTGTAACGAATATTGGTGAATGGGGTATGCGCTGGGCGCGCGGTAAAATGGACGATACCGATCTCGACCTGGAATTATTGATGCTCTACCTGCAACGAAGCATTGTTGCAGACAAACTGCCTGGAGACGAAACGGTTATTCGATTCAAGTTCACCGATATTGATAAATTCAGTGACTGGTGGATCGTTGCCACTGATGATGACGTAGATGTCTGTGTTCGTGATCCCGGCAAAGATGTGGATGTTTATTTCACTACAGACCTTCGCACTATGATTGAGGTGTGGGTTGGTGATACGACTTATAAGACTGTCATTAGCGATGGCCGCTTAATACTGGTTGGACAGTCGGCATTAACCCGCAATGTGGAAAGCTGGCTAGCACCCAGTGTTTTTGCAGGGATACCACCGGCTACTGCGATACAATAAATGTATTTAGTTTTAAGTTTTACGTGTTACGCACTGACTATTAGTATTCTTCTTGGTGATTATTTTCGCCTGATCACAACAACGATCTTAAGGTTTTCCCTAAGTCTGTATCGATGAAGTCATAGCCTTCTTCTATTAATCGTTTTGGCTGCACTCTTATACTGGATAACAACAAGGCATCCGCCATTTCGCCGAAGACGACACGTGCTACACAAGCAGGAAGAGGAAAAATGGTTGGACGATTCAATACAGAGCCCAGTGTTTTAGTGAAGGTATAATTGGTCACGGGCTGTTTTGAAACAAGATTGATGGCACCTGAAATAGTGTCATTTTCCAGAAGGAACTGAATCATACCTGCCATGTCATTAATACTGACCCAACTAATATATTGCTGACCATTACCCACAATACCGCCCAGTCCCATTTTAAACGGCAGCAGCAGCTTTTGCAGCATGCCGCCATCCGGGCTGAGGACAACACCGGTTCTAATATTGACTGTTCGGATACCAGCGTCAGCAGCAGGCTTTGCCGCTTGTTCCCATAATTCAGCTACTTCGGCTAAATATCCTGTGCCCTGTTTACTGTCCTCATCAACAATGCTGGCCCCTGTTTCACCATAAAAGCCAACGGCCGAACCGGAAATAAATACTTTTGGTTTACTTTTCAATTTCGCCAGGGTTTCTGCTAGCAATCGAGTTCCAGATACGCGACTGTCGAGAATGCGCCTTTTTCTTTCTTCACTCCATCTCCCGTCCGCAATACTTTCACCAGCTAAATTGATCACTGCATCTATTTCGACTGAGTCGTCATAATTAATCACACCTTTATCCGGCAGCCAGTAAAATGGCTGACTATCTGCTGTACTCCTCAGCATTCGAATTACGTTATGGCCTTTCGCTTCCATAACCTTCCCAAGGTGTGTTCCAACCAGCCCTGAGGAACCGGTAATTAATATATTCATATTTTAAACCTGAATTGCGCCGTCAATTTCTATCCAGCAGTTAGATCTCCTCGATTGCCTGTCTCAGACAGAGGACTTATTTATCGATTATCGATGTGCCAGCGATGATTTCAAGACAATATCACTGTGGTTATTTTTCCTGCCACTCGTCACCTATCATGTCATCGTCTTCGTCCTGCCAGTCATAGTGCTTTACCGGGGGCTTATCATCGAAATTGCGCAGTATAAATGCCAGCAACACTCCAAGCCCTGCACCGGCCAGGTGGTACTCGTAGGAGATACCCGGATCACGCGGGAAGATACCCCATACCATCCCTCCATAAAGAAAAAAAACTGTCATCGCGAATACCGAGGACAGGGCATCACGCCGCAATATGCCAATTGTAAATAGATAAAACATCAAACCATGTGTCAGGCCGCTGGCGCCGAAGTGCCAGGCAGGTCTTGCTATCATCCAGACAATCAGACCACTACCCACGTAGAGTGTAATAAGTACAATAGGTGATGATTTGGGATAGATGTAGAACAGGATAGTCAGCATCACCAGCAATGGTAAGCTATTTGATAACACATGTGATAAAGAACCGTGTATCAGCGGTGCAGTGAATACACCAGCAAGTGCGTCATGCTGTCCCGGGAATACGCCATAATGAGATAAATTAAGGTCATAAAGCTCAGCGGTGATCCAGATTATCCAGATCACAACGGTAAACACCACCGCTAATATAAGCGACAGCTTGAAATTTCCGGGGCGAAAATGTGTAGCTTGTATCTTCATCAACATTTCGACCAGTAATTCAGCAGTCTGTTCCCCGTGATTAGATTTAATTTGACAACTTCGGCTATCATATTTCCATGCCTGAACATATTAGCATTCGTTTTTACGCTGAACTAAACGATTTCCTGGCACCTGCACAGCGTGGACATGAAATCAGTCTTGAATTAACGCAGCCACGATCGGTTAAAGATCTGATTGAGTCTATCGGCATACCTCACCCTGAGATAGATCTCGTACTTGTGAATGGCAACCCCGTAAGGCTGGATCACCTGCTGCAAGACAGTGAAAATATTAGTGTTTATCCTTTATTCAGGTCGCTGGATATTTCACCGATTCAGCATTGCCAGCCAGAACGGCCGCTTGAACCTAGCTTTGTCCTTGATGTTCATCTCGGTCGCCTGGCAGCTTATTTGCGCATGCTGGGTTTTGATGCGCAGTACCGCAATGATTACGAAGACGAAACTTTAGCTGATATTTCAAGCAGCTGTGATCGCATACTATTAAGCTGCGACCGTCAATTACTAATGCGAAAAAAGGTCTCTTTCGGCTATTTCGTGCGTACGAGAGAACCATTACGTCAGCTACAGGAGGTTCTGTCACGCTTTGATTTGACGAATCTGATCAAGCCATTCACGCGCTGCATGCAGTGTAATGGAAAGACACATGCAGTGAAAAAATCTGAAATTGAGGGACAACTACCAGCTGAAACGAAAAAGTACTACAACAAATTCTTCCAATGCGAGGACTGTAAAAAAATTTACTGGGAAGGCAGCCACTATTTTAAGATGCAGCAGATGATTAGTGGCCTTAATGACGGGTCGTCATCGGTATAAATCAGTAGACATGTTCCCCAGCCCTACATGTCGGTAAGCCAACAATAAACAGGACATCCTGGATCAACACCAGCGCGATCTATTCTTCATGGGGAAAGTGCAGGTTGCCCGAACCATTCCCGTTTACACCTTCCACGTTGCTGCTTTATATCTTAATTGATTGACAGCTACAAAACTCTTCAGTTGAGCTAGAGCCGGGTTTCCTGTGTGGCAGCAAGAGCAATGACATTAACAACGTGAGTAATCTATCAATTCCATCAATAAAGAAGCTTAACTCCATTCAGCCAGGATTCATCCGCCCTGTTATTTAATCAAGCCCACACTACACAAAGGACGGACTATCATGAAGACAAATTTTAGTAATTCTGCAAATACAATTAGCAGGCCGGTAACAGCCAGTATCGCACTCATAATCACCATCATATTTCTAAGCAGCTGCGCAGCTAATGCCGGTTATCGGCATTATGACTATGAGCCATCACCATCAAGGTCATTCGATTACCACTACTATCCGAATGCACATGTTTACTTTGATTCACGCCAGCACTTGTATCACTACCACCATAAGCAACGTGGCTGGCAAAGCGTGAAAAAACTACCGCAATACATCCATATTGACAAACATCCTCAATACCCTGTGCGTTCAAACCATCGCAAGCCATGGAAAAATCAGCATCTGCAGAAAAAACATCTCAGTCATTTTGACAGACAAGATGAAAAATCACTGAGGCGCCGTCATGCTTATAAAGAGGATTTCCCTCGACACGAAATCACTGATAATCAGAAACGGCGGAATCATGAGAGAGCCCACCACTATGGCAACCGCTCGAATAAGAAATCCCGTACTGATGTGAGTAATCAACGTCCGCGTATCGAGCAGTATGCATATCAAAAAGGTCATGTGAATAGCATGCCAGGAAATAAATTCACTGCTAAGAAAAGTAACAACAGGCATGCATCTGCTGACAATCAGGCTGGTCATAAAATGCTGCGCAAACAGCAACATCGAAAAAGCAAATCACATCGTAAAGACTCTAAACAAGGCAAGGATCGCATTGCCAGAGATGGTCGCAGCAGGCAAGGTGAAAAACAGAGACGGGACTAATGCTATTCCTTATCACTGATAAATAGTGATCAGTTTGAGGTCACATATATCTAAAAGCCTATCTTCACCTGCTGCTGTCAAACCTCTGTAAAAGAGGGTAAATGACCGCAAAAGAGCAATTAATGTTGACTATTTGCCTCTTAATGTTTGATATAATTGGAAAGGTGACAGGTTATTCTGCCACGTCCGAATTCAGCTGGAAGTATGCATGCATTCTTCCAGCTGAATGTGCGAGATTTATATAAATGATAAAAGGAGACAACACAATGCGACTAACACTCAAATTTTTTCTTGTACTGATGCTTCTTGCGCTGCCATTTTCCGGCGCTATGGCTGACGAATACGAGGATACAGTCAAGATTTTCAAGAATGCCGGTAAAAGCGGCTCTTTCTTTAGTAATAGCCATGGCTATGCTGTTTTCCCTACAATAGGTAAAGGCGGTGTTGGCATTGGTGCTGCACATGGCAGCGGTAGAGTCTATGAAGCTGGTAACTATGTCGGTGATACTAAAATGAATCAACTGAGTATCGGTCTGCAGCTTGGTGGTCAGGCATATAGCCAGATCATCTTTTTCGAAGACAAACGCTCATTCGATGAATTCACTAGCGGAAATTTTGAGTTTGGTGCAAATGCCAGTGCAGTAGCTATTACCGCGGGTGCTTCTGCTAGCACCTCAACATCAGGTAATACTGCCGGTGCCAGTGGTGGCAAGAATGACGCCACTACTGCTGGTAAGTACCACAAAGGTATGGCAGTGTTTACTGTGGCCAAGGGCGGCCTGATGTATGAAGCTGCAATTGGCGGGCAAAAGTATAAATACACACCGAAGAAATAAGTCTTTGTGTAAAATATAGTTCGGAGACAGGCCACGTTATAGAGCAACACAAACCGTGGCCTGTACTTTTTCAGGCGCAGCTCTGGCGAGGAACATATACACGAGCCATTAAACAAAGAGATAACACGCCCTGCTACATATTTTCATGATGTGAAAAGGAGCATTTCAAGGCTATGACACCCGCTTCATTCAAAGATGAATTCCCGGCAATTGCTGAGCATTGCGGGCCAACCGGGATGAGTGACCTTCTCGCTGTCTTACAAACAAGAAACATTCATAGCGGACAAGCGGTAACAACTGATGGCGAATATTGTGATTCACTTTATCTTGTTGCCGAAGGAAAACTTGTTTCGCAGATTACCAGCGCTACAGAAACCATCAGACTTGGCTCAATCAAGAAAGGCGACATCTTTGGTGAAGTTAATATTCTCGACCCGGGCCCATCAACAAGTACTGTTATCGCTACAGAAGACAGTACACTACTAGTTTTATCTCATAACGCCTTTCGAAAACTTGATAAGCCGCATCCTGTAATGACTGGCAACATATTACGCATGATGTGCTCGATTATGGTTGACCGTTGTCGCGTTGCTGACAAGTTACTGTTCAGTAAATACGCCTACTTTGAAGAGATCACCGATAGTGAATCCAGTCAGCACCCTCGCCTTCTTGAATGGGGACGTGATCTTTTACAAAAGCTACATGGCCATGCGGGGTCACAGCTATGAATTTTATTGAACTCCTGCAATCAGTACCCTTATTCAGCGAAATGACCAATGAAGAATTGAGAACATTAGAGCAATCAATGGTCATGGAAGATTACCAGGATGGTCACCCGATCGTGTCTGAAGAACACATCAACGACAGATTTTATGTACTTCTTGAAGGTGAAGTTGAAATTACCCACGAAAAAGATACAGAACGCGGTTTACAACGACTTTCAACAATGGGGCCTGGAAGCCTTATTGGCCTGCACGGATTAATAGGCCACAATCGCCCCATTGTATCTTGCCACGCAAATGGGTCAGTGAAAGCTGCCTATTTACCCAGTTCAGCATTCAATCTTCTATACCAGTACAACACGCGCCTGCCTCACCATTTTCAAACAATTGTTGCCAAACAACTGGCGGCAGATTACCGTAGTATCGTTGGCGAACTTAGAGAAATGATGCTTGAAGATAATGACTGACAGAAGCACGGCAAGGCTGGTGATATGCCCGGGCACTATTCTGCCTTCGTTCTTAGATACAGTCCTTATCCCGGTGAAACAGAGGCATCTTTCTCCTGTTCTTCAAATACATTTAGTAGCTCCAAAATGAACAGCTGCCTGACAAACTTCTGATGGCCAAAAAACTTACCCATCAGCAGCATCGTCAAATAAAAGAAAACCAGCAAAAACATCTACATACCTATGAGCAGGAGAATAATGGCTCAACGCCTTTACTCACTGCCCGTGTTATCACGAATTACGGCAAAAGCATTATCGCTGAATTAGCAGACAAACAGCTGATTCGCTGTTTACCCAGGCAAAATATTGAGCAAATTGTCTGTGGTGATAATGTGCTGATTCAGATTCTGGACAACGGTGATGCAGTTGTTGCGGCTATGCAGCCTAGAGAATCACTTCTGAAAAAACCCGGCTTCGGAGGTAAGCTAAAGCCTATGGCAGCAAACATAGATCAGGTTGTCATCGTTGTGGCCGTTGAACCGCAACCCAATGCTTATTTAATAGATCGCTATCTTGTTGCCATTGAAAACCTACATGCAGAAGGCCTGGTACTTCTAAATAAAATGGACCTGGCACCGGATCAGGGCATTCTTAACGAACTGCGTCAGGAATACGACAAACTGGGATACCGGGTTTTGCCAACCAGCATATCTGATACTGAAAGCATGCACAGCCTGCATCAGCTGCTTAATCATAAAATTTCGATTCTGGTTGGGTTATCCGGTGTTGGAAAGTCAGCTTTGATAAACACCCTGCTACCGGATCAGAATATCCGTGTCGGTGAAGTGTCTGCCGCCAGTGGCGAAGGTACGCATACGACCACCGGCTCGATTCTTTACCACCTGCCGGAAGGCGGGGATATTATTGATTCACCCGGTGTACGAGATTTCGGCTTATGGAATACTACTGCTGATGAGGTCTTATACGGCTTTGTAGAATTGAGAAAACACGCCGGCCACTGTAAGTTTTCTGACTGTAAACACCACATAGAACCTGCCTGTGCTGTCAAACAGGCCTATGAAAATGGGGAAATCAGTGAAACGCGGTTCAAGCACTATAATAAAATCATACAGGAATACACGAGTTAAATACTGCAAAGAATAAAATATATAAGATGAATTCAAGCGACGTATAACTGAACTTTTATCCTCTGTTCTGATCATAAACATACACCAAACAACACCGGGTAATCCAGGAGACTGTCACATGGCAGATAAGAAAACCATCATAAGCCGCATTTTGCTCGGCGGATTTTTCATATTAGCAGCGTGGGGATTGTTTGCCGTTGCAGACCAGAGTGTTTCAACCAAGGGTAAAATACCTGACCAGCCTGTGGCAGAAAATAGCGGGCAGTGGCATAAACCGGACGAGGAAGTGTTAAAGAAAACATTGACTCCGGAACAGTACAGCGTGACCCAGAATGAAGGAACTGAACAGCCTTTTAACAATGCCTACTGGGATAACAAGAAAGAAGGTATCTATGTTGATATAGTCAGTGGTGAGCCACTATTCAGTTCTCGCGATAAGTTCAAGTCAGGCACAGGCTGGCCAAGCTTTACTCAACCCCTGGTGAACAGTTATATCATCGAAAAACCCGATCGAAAATTCGGCATCCTGAGGACTGAAGTGAAATCAAAATATGGTGATTCGCATCTTGGCCATTTGTTTGATGATGGACCAAACCCAACAGGTCTTCGTTATTGCATCAATTCAGCTTCACTTCGATTCATTCCCAAAGATAACCTTGAGAAAGAAGGCTATGGCCAATTTACAAGTCAATTCATCAAGTAAACCTGGCTTTTAAACCGGCTTAGAGTTCATTTCGAACTTCAAACCAGTATCTTATACTGACGAGTCGGTAGCTAAGTATTATCCTGAGATCGTCTACCCATTCTTCTTTTCAGCAACCAGTCAGTGGAGCTGAAAGTATGTTGTTAGTCTAGTCAGAGTTATGGATTAGCGATTAACGGGAAGAGAACGTACATGAGTCGGAAGAAATGTTTCCGGCTTACTGTAGTTACAAAATAATTGAGAAAAAATCACGATATTATTCACCCTGTAGCTAATTAATTGTCACCAACAGATTAAGACATTAGACTGGCGCAATGGCCTATTGTTTTATCTAAACTGCTACGCTTAATTTCTGTCAATAAAAATCGCAGGATCACTTGGTGATGAAAAAATATTGCTTATATCTTATCTTTTCACTTTTATTGATACCTGCATTCGTCTCTCTTGCCGGGCAGGGAAAAATCATCGGTGAAGATAGCTACACAATTCCTGGCTGGTTTAAGGATAGCTTTCTTGAAATCCAGGAAGATATAAAAGAGGCCGATGAGAATAACAGGCATGTCATGCTATTCATGCATATTGACCGCTGCCCTTATTGCACCAGGATGCTGGAAGAAAACTTCAGGTCCGGTGATATCCAGCAATTCATTGAGAAAAACTTTGATGTCATCGCCCTCAATATCCGCGGTGATCGTGAAATCCAGTGGGATGAAAACACTGTCTTTAGTGAGAAAAACCTGGCAGCCGAATTAAAGGTCCATTTTACTCCCACACTGATTTTTCTAAATTCAGCAGGAGAAAAAGTTTTTCAAATGAATGGTTACCGAAACCCATCTGCCTTTATGCATGTACTGAATTATGTGAAGGACAAACAATACCTGAATACCCCGTTCGCTGAATATGTGCGTCAGCAGGATGAATCAATCTACACTTTACAATCCCACCCACAGTTCAAGGATGTAACGAACTTTTCACAATTCAAAGGTCCGCTGGCAATTATTTTCGAAGACAGGAGTTGTGCAGATTGTGATGAATTTCATAAAGAAGTTCTCATGCACAAAGATGTAATGAAAGAACTGCAAGGCTTCACCCTGGTAAGGCTGGATGCTTTATCTACAGTGCCTCTGATAGACATCAATGGGAATAAATCTACTGCGCAGGACTGGGCTGATGAGTTACAGCTGGATTATCGTCCAGGAACAGTCTTGTTTGACGATGGTATAGAAGTTACCCGGGCTGATGGTCGCCTGTATCATTTCCACTATAAAGAATTTTTACGCTACGTGTCAGGAGGTTTTTACCAGCAGTACCCAAATTATCTGAAATATCTTGGTGCGAGGCAAAAGCAGCTTCTCGAAGCCGGAGTGGATATCGATTTTAGTTTGTGACTGTGCTTATTACAGTCTAATTATTACAAATTCAATAAGCAGAAATAACGATATCATGCCGCTCTTTTTTATGCATGCCGACACCAGGTCTCGCGGATACGGGTCGCAGCCAGCAGTGCCATCACTGCCATGGCGAAGCTCAGCCACAGGCCGTTTTGATAATCACCGGCCGCATAGACTCGGACACCATCTTGCATAGTGCCATCCCAGGTCAAATCCAGCATCCAGCCAAAAGCAGGCTGCATAACTGCCGCACCGAGGAAAAGTCCCGTGTTGACCAGCGCGATACCCATACCCGAAACACCTGGTGGCAGTAATTCCTTGGCAGCGGCGTAAGTAACCACAAACCCCCCGGTGACAATTCCAAGCCCACCGTAGAGCATCAGCCCTGACCAGCCGTTTTGCCATGGCAGCAGGATAAGACATAGCCAGAGCACACAGGTCAACAGGGCAGACCCTAGAATCACCGGCTTGCGGCGGCCGATACGATCAGATAACCAGCCCGCTTTAAATGCGCCGACGGCGAATCCAGCCAGGGCAATAGTGGTGTAGAGTGAGGCACTGGCACGGTCGAGTCCGTGCAGGTCACGCATCAGCGGCACACCCCAGAGCCCGGCAAATGCGAAAAATGTACCGGTAATGCCGAAGTTGACCCAGAACCCGGGCCATACATCGCGCCGGGTAACGACGTCGCGCAAGTCGGATATCCAGTGTCGGCTGCGAACAGGATATGACGGCAAACCCTGCTGTTCCTGTACTGATGGAAAATTCGCATCCTCGGGGCTATTGCGTACCCATAGCCAGTTTAGTACTGCAAGCAGCATTGAGAGGATCCCAACACCGATAAAGGCCTGGCGCCATGTGACTTCCGTCAGTAGCAGCGCCAGTGGACCGGCTGCAAGGATTGACCCTAGATTGCCGAGCAGCAGGGTCAATCCACTGATGCGACCATATTCGCGCTCTTCGTACCAGACAGCGTTGGATTTCATCAGGCCTACAAATACCACTGAGACACCGAGGCCGACCAGCAGGCGGCCCAAAACCGCGGTATCGAAATCAGGTGATAAGGCAAACAGAATTGACCCACAGCCTGCCAGAAACGAGCCGATGGTAACGGTCAGTCGTGAGCCAAGCGTATCAGCCAGTACACCTGCCGGGATCTGCATCGCTGTGTATATGTAGTAATACGCAGCAGCCAGAGAACCCAGCGCAACACCTGTAGTCTGAAATGCATTTGCCAGGTCTTCCGCCACAACAGCAGGCGCCATGCGATGGAAGAACACCGTCATGTAAGCCGCGACTAGAATAGTAAACACCAGCCGTCGACGGCGCAGGAATGCAACTCGATCAAAATCGGGAACAGTTGTCACATGGCCTCCTTCGGTTGTGACGGCTACCTAACAGTGAATAATGCTGTTGCTAGTCTGAACCTATCCTAGCATGGTCAGGTAAGGTAAGGATCAGATGCCACATTCTATCGGTAACTATAATGTAGCAAGGTCGCTCCGGCATGAATGCGGGGAATCTATTCGCTGCCCTTTTCTAACGCTGTGATCACCAGCAGCATGAAACGGGATACCCACTGAATGAACACCCGCTAGCCATGAAATCACCACCTTGCCCCGTTACACTAAATCTCAGCATCAAAGATTGCTATAAAGATTGCTAACGATCATAAATATTTTTTTCTTCAGCCAGCCTGCGAAACACCGCAGTGCCAGCCGGAAATATCTATTTAACGGTCGCCATTCCGTGAGTGGTAAAGAGATCACGGCAGGGATTATGCGGCGAGTGCCCTGTCATGAAAAAACCCCGCATGCGTCAGCGTGTGCAAGTAGCCATGAAATCTGCAAAATGTGGCTCTCTCTATAAGCACCAGGTGACGCTTTATTTACTCCTTTTTTCTGTCTGGGAGACTTGCCATAGATTCAAGCGTCCTGTTGATACGGATGCTGCTTAATCATCATCCGGCTCAGGCAACTGGCCAATATTATCCAGAGCAGGCAATGCATCCTCTGCTATCCCCTGCAGCTCACCCGACATACCCATCATACTGGCCGTGATCCGATCAAGCTGGGCTTCGCGCTTTTTCCACAGTCGTTGCATGGCAGCTTTTTCTTTTTCCAGGTCTATTTTCATCGCCTGGTATGCATCAACCACACCACGGACTTTCTGCGCGAACTGCGGGCTGCAGAGATAATCGTAAACCGCCTCCATTTTTTCGCTCTTGCCATGTTCCACTAACTTCTGTTTCTGTTTTTCTATCAATGTCATGCGCAAGGCTTCTGCCACCGGTCGTACGGCATAAGGACGCACAACCCATACATCGTCCTCAAACAGGAACGGCTCGGTGGTGTCATAGGGAAATGCCGTCGTGACCAGAACAGCAGTTTCAGCACCGGCTTCATGCTGATCATCCTTAAGCTTGGCAACCCAGGCATTTGACCAGTGCTCAGCGCGCTTGGCCTCCCAGATAATCTTGCCGCAAACCGTCCCTGTTCGTGTCATTACTTTCTGGGTGATGTCTGCTCCCCTGGCGCCCTTCTTTACTTCAACCACTTCATCCAGTGGAAAAGATGAGCCTAAAATTCCCTCCAGCTCCAGTTCAAGGACTTCACCCTGTAATTGTGACGAACCCTGCTCCAATTTGCGCTTGAGATCTTCATTAGCTTTCTGGGCATCTTCAATTTTCTTACGCAGTTCCGCCTCTCGCATATTAAAGTCATCTGAAACCTGTTTCTGTATTTTTTCCTTTTCCTCGTTGAGCTGACGTTGCAGCTTGATCTCAAATTCTTTGCGGTCTTCTTCGAGTTTGCTCATGCTCTGTCTAAGCTGCAGTTCCTGTGAGCGGTATTCATCCAGCTTCTTATCCTTGCTCTGCAGGTCATCCTGAAATTCCTTCAAACGGGCTTCCGCGTCGGCACGGGCATCTTTAGCAGCCTTTTCTTTTGCATGATCAATGTCTTTTTTCAGCTTATCGCTGTCCTGCCTGCTCTCCTGCAGCTTATCTTTCAACTCACTGATATGAGACTCGAAAGTCCTCGCCGCCTGACGCTGAGCTTCTTTATCAGCTTTCTGTCTGAGATTCTCGCGTTCCTCTGACATTGCCGTTTCATATTCATCAGCATAACGTTCAATCGTCTGCTGAGTGATCCCGTCACGCAGCTCAAATTCATGCTTGCAATCAGGACAGGTGATGATCTCATCGGCATTAAGAATAATTCGTTTGGACATTGTTACTCCGGGTCTGCTGGATTAATTATTCGCGAGCGGAGAGCCTGCTCTATAGAGATGCTAGCATGATTCATCATAGCTGGCTTTGCCTGCATTAAGAACAATTGGTCCATGCTTCATCCTAAGGACAATAAATCACTACAAGTAGATTTTCAGAAAGTAGTCAAACCCGTTCAGCTTCGATTCAGCCTCACCGGTGTCTAATAATAATCAAGCCAACTAACAAAGAGGATTCAGCTATGAATGTAAACACATTACAAGCAAGCAAAAGAAAAAACCGCCTGTCAATTGCCAGTCTTATTATAATTGGAGGCCTTGTATTAATAACCAGCAATACTGCAAGTGCCAGTCACGGTCACTACAATGACGGGTCTAATCTGTCATTTTCTATCAGCTATGGATACAACCCCGGTACATATATTTATTATGATAGCTATCAACCCGTGGTTCACTACCGCTATGTAGACAGGCATAGACACTATATAGAACGTCCTGGGCATCATGGTCGGCGGGGTTATAAACATGGACACAAAAAACATCGCGATTATTCCCGGGGCCGCGGTCGCCATTGATAAGGAGACTAAAAATGTCCCGACCAGGCTTCGTGTTGATTACAGTTAATAGAAAAAAAAGGCCTGTGCAGTTTCCCGCACAGGCCTTGCTTTCAAATTTATGAAAGAGCTCTTACTTGGCAGCCTCAGCTGCTTTAGGTTGTGCAGCCGGTGCTACAGGTGCTACAACAGGAGGAGCATAACCGTATGGAGCATATCCCCAGGGAGCGCCATAGCCATAAGGACGATAACCACCGCCATAACTGCCATAGCGATTGTCTAAATTACTGTAGCCACGACCATAACCGCGATAGTCGTTGTAGCCACGGCCATAGCCGTCACCATAGCCTGATCCATAACCAGAACCATATCCGTGGCCACGGCCACGGCCTCTGCCACGACCACTGCCTTTGAAGCTCATATTGAACTCACCGTCGACATCGCCGTCCATATCACCATC
The DNA here is from genome assembly GCA_033791885.1 of Gammaproteobacteria bacterium. Lineage (GTDB taxonomy): Bacteria > Pseudomonadota > Gammaproteobacteria > BMS3Bbin11 > BMS3Bbin11 > BMS3Bbin11. The sequence goes on from JASJFV010000257.1 coordinate 14,508, forward strand.
ACCATATGCACGTCCGTCACCACGACCTCTGCTATAGCCAGAACCATAGCCACTGCCGTCACCATACCCTGATCCGGACCCGTATCCATATCCGTTGCCATAACCACGGCCGTCACCCCAGCCATCGTTACGGTCCCAGCCATTGCCCCACCAGGCGGAAGAAGCAGCAGAAACGCTCATCAGAGCAGCAATTGAAATAATTTTAACCAGTTTCATAGGTACACTCCTTTTAAGTTAGTTTAGGAAAAAATTGTAGTCGAAGTTCTCATAGCTCTGAAGTGGCTTCGACAGAACCTCATAGCAATAAAATGCCATGGAACCTTTTATTTTACGATTTTTCGTGGAATGAGAAAAGACCACAAAATATACATGCCATCTTTATAATTCCGGCAATATCTTGATGTAACTCAGCCCTTTGCTGTTTTGATGAAATTCTTGTAAGTATTTTAGCCGACTACTGGCTGACTGAGGTATTTGCCTATAGTCGCTTGCCGGCGAGGGTTGGTGCTTTATCGGTGCGCGTTTCCAGCTTCAGGTAGCTGAGCAAGCGGATGCTGTCTTCTTTGTGCAGTACTTCATGAATTTGGCCAACGGCGGCAAGGATCTCGTTCAATTCGCCTTCAATATTGGTACCCGATGCATGCGTTTCAATAGTAAAATCATGCTGTTGCAGTATATTGACCACACGCATGACCTGCTGCCGAACGGAAACACCTGCGCCGATTGGAATGACCTGTAACTCTGCCGTTGCTTTCATAATAAGAAACCCATAAATGAGAATAAATCAGTATAAAGTATATCCGCTTCCCTATTAGCTTAACTGCTTCCAATAACGATTTTCATAGTCTCTCTGCAGATCCTGTGTATCCAGTTTGCTCAATCCCCGCGCCAGAAAAAATGCTACAGCATCATTCTGCGCTTTCACCAGCACGCCGTCCATATTTTGCTCTCTAGCAACATTCTCTAATTCTGTTAACAGCCTCCCGCCAATTCCACAACGCTGATGTTCAGGGTGCACATAAATGCCGTGTAGCAACAGCCCATTCCTGTCTTTCGGGCCCTGGTGAGAATCTGTGTCCCAGGCCGCCACAGCAACAATCGAGTTATTCCTCTCAGCAATGATCAGGGTAAAATATTTCAAATCCAGCTCATTATAACGATAGCTGGGTAGTGCAAGACGCTTCACCCGTTCCGGCAGCTGCCAGCCCATTACAGCCTGTTCTATAACCTGGTTTATAGCATCCAGATCATTTTCATTAGCTGATCTTATTTGTACATTTTTATCGCTCATTTATTAGCCCATATTAATTAGCAATATAATTCAACCTCTTGCAGCTGATATTTGAGCGTAACAATGCGCGCCCGGAACATTCTTGAGCCTACTTTGACAGATTATGCTGCATCACGTGAGTTTTCAGCAAAATACTGCTCGAGCTCATCCGAACCTCCGATGTGGCGGCCGCCTATAAAGACCTGTGGCACCGTATCTTGACCTGAGATCGCGCGAACCGAACGCAACGTCGTTCCATGACCCACAACGATCTCTTCGTAAACCATGGCTCGTTCATCCATCATCGCCTTAGCACGTGCACAGTAAGGGCAGCCTGGCCGTGAAATGATACTGATGGATTCTGGCTTGCTGGCAGACGGATTTATGTAGTCGATCATAGTATCGGCGTCAGAGACTTCGAATGGGTCTCCGTCTACCTCGGCTTCAATAAACTGCTTTTCGATAATACCGTCCCTAACCAGCATAGAATAACGCCATGAACGCTTACCGAAACCAAGATCACTCTTGTCAACCAGCATACCCATACCATCAGTAAATTCACCATTACCGTCAGGTATAACAGTTATATTCTCCGCTTCCTGATCCTGTTTCCAGGCATCCATAACAAAGACATCGTTAACGGATACGCAGACGATGTCATCGACACCATTTTCCCGGAACACCTGTGCCAGCTCATTAAAGCGCGGCAAGTGAGTTGACGAACAGGTAGGAGTAAATGCGCCCGGCAGTGAAAAAACTACCACGGTTTTGTCCTTGAAGATGTCATCTGTAGTGACATCGACAAATTCACCATCCTGACGAATTTTGAATACAACACTTGGCACACGCTGGCTCTCGCTATTTTTCAACATAGTTTTTTCCTCTTGATCGATTAAATATCTGCTTCCACATAATTGCTGTGAATTCATTGCCGCTCAAATCACTCTTTAGCTGCTTTATTTCAGAGCATGAACTGCTGTTGGAGAGCATTATTGAGGAAAACTATAAATAGTTATAATCGTTTATTTCGTTTATATTGATAGGAATTACCTATCTTTAAAATATTCGTCGGGGGCATGATGAAATTACGTGAGCTTGAATACCTGGTAGCAGTTGATGAAGAACGGCATTTTAACCGGGCCGCTGAACGCTGTTTTGTAAGTCAACCTACTCTCAGTGGCCAGCTGAAAAAATTGGAAGATGAACTGGGTGTGTTGCTGGTTGAGCGAACGCGGCGCCGGGTAGCGATGACCGAGGCGGGGAAAGCGGTCGCAGTGCAGGCACGCAAGGTTCTAACTGAAGTGAAAACCATCAAAGAGATTGTGCAAGCCTTCGATGACCCCATGTCCGGTGAACTACATGTGGGCCTGATACCGACCCTGGCACCTTACTTATTACCGCGGATTATGCCCGGGATTCGAACACAGTACCCGAAAATTAAACTCTGGCTGCACGAATACCAGACAGCAGTACTGCTTGAAAAACTGCGGCGTGCAGAACTCGACTTGTTGATACTTGCTCTGCCTGTTGACTCAAATGACTTTTCACAGCTTCACCTTTTCAATGAACCGTTTCAACTCGCTGTCCCCAAAGATGAGGAACTGGCAAAGCAGCCGATTATCACACTTGACGAACTAAGCGATCGCGAGATGCTATTACTGGAAGAAGGCCATTGCCTACGTGGACAGGCGCTGGATATCTGTTTCATGGCAGGTGCGCAAGAAAATGTAGGCTTCCATGCATCCAGCCTGGAAACCTTGAGACAGATGGTCGGCGAAGGGATGGGGATGACATTAATGCCGCAGTTGGCGGTTCCTGCACAGCAGTCCGGACAGGACAGAATCAGGTATCTGCCCTTTGCAGACCCAAAACCCAGCCGTCATATCGGAATGCTTTACCGCAGGGGAAGTTACCGCGAGGAAACTTTTATCAATTTACAGCAGCAGATTCAGCAGGCGATGGAACAAGAACAGAAATAAGACTCTTGTCTAACGTCATTGCCTGGCAATCTGCCACCAATCTATTGGCATTTACGACTGGACAGGTGACAAATATCTCTCTGTATGAATTATTTTCTTAACAGCCCAGGTCTCATCATCCAATGCAGTCGCCAGCTTTCATCAGCAGTAGACGCGAGACAGACAATACTACCAGGTGCATAAGAGACAATACTTTCAGCTGCTGACCCTGTTAGCAGATAGGCAACCAGCCTGTCCATGAAAGGTAGATGGCCAACGACGAGCAGATCTTCATTCCAGTCGTCTAATTGTTGCGCAAAAGCCTCAACCGGATCATTAGGATTGATACCATTAAAAACCTCGATACATGACTCACGTTTCAGAGATTCAGCAATAATCTCTGCCGTCTGCTGTGCCCGCGTTTTACCACTATGCATAATACGCGAAACATCGATTTGTGCGGCGAGAAACACAGCCAATTGCTCCACATCTGACCGCCCTGTTTCACTTAAAGGCCGATCAGGGTCGACGTGCTTCGCCAGTGCCTCGCCATGTTGTACAAAATAAAGTTTCAATTGCGTGCCGCCACTACTCAATCACGAAATGATCATTAAAAATGATATCTCCTGGTATCTAGAGCAACTCCAAAAGGCGCACCAGTTTATTCAGCTTGGCGTCTTCCTCAACCGCCCCTTCCCAGAATGGATAGGTGACAGACTTGCCTTTTTCACCAATTATCATTTTCGCCTGGAAAGCGGTCGCTCCTTCG
>JASJFV010000258.1:0-11225 GCA_033791885.1 Gammaproteobacteria bacterium
ACTGGTGCTACATCATTGCCTGGAAGATTAAACTGTAGGGTACCGCCCTGGCTTAAAATAATGGCACGTTCAATAACGTTTTGTAATTCTCGAATGTTGCCTTTCCACGAATAGGTTTGTAGTTGTTTTACGCTGGCATTGGTTAATCCAGGCTCGGATAGGTTTAATTTTTTTGATAGCAGTTTGACAAAATGCTGTGCAAGTAATGGAATATCGTCCAGTCGCTCACGCAATGGTACGACGTTTACGGGAAATACGTTTAGCCTAAAGTAAAGATCTTCACGGAAGTTTCCGGCTTCTACCTCTTCTTGCAGGTTTCTGTTTGTGGCGGCAATTAAACGCACATCCACTGTTTTTGTTTTTTCATCTCCGACCCGTTCGTATTGGCCTTCTTGTAAAACGCGCAACAATTTACTTTGTAGCGCTAGTGGAATTTCGCCCACTTCATCAAGAAATATTGTGCCGCCGTCAGCAAGTTCGAAACGCCCTGCTCTGTCTTTTACCGCACCGGTAAAGGAGCCTTTTACATGACCGAAAAATTCACTTTCAAACAGATCCTTGGGAATAGATGCACAATTGACCCGGATCAGAGGGCGGTCATGCCGTTTACTGCTGCCATGAATAGCACGGGCAATCAGCTCCTTACCAGTGCCGGATTCCCCACTGATAAGTACATTGGCATCTGTCGGTGAAACCAGTTCAATCTGCTGAATGACGGTATGTATAGCATGGCTGCGTCCGATAATCTCCTTGTAGTTATGTTCAACACGATACTCTTCCAGCAGATAGGCATTCTCCATTTCAAGGCGTTTCTTCAGTGACTGTACTTCGCTCAGTGCAGCTCGAAGTTTAGTTTCGGCAAGCTTGCGCTCACTGATGTCTCTGAAGATGACAACTGCGCCGGCAACGAGCCCCTGCTCAGAGATTGGGGTGCTTGTGTATTCGACAATGATGGGCGTGCCGTCCTTGTGCCAGAAGACTTCGTCTTCAACTGTATGCACTTCACTATCGTTAAAGGCGGCATAGATGTGGCATTCATGAGCCGGGTATATAGTGCCATCAGCATGAGTGTGATGAATCATACTGTGGATATTTCTGCCAACCAGTTCTTCAGCTTTCCATCCCAGCATACGTTCAGCGGCTGGGTTGCAGAAGGTGGTATTGCCGTTCCTGTCGACACCATAAATTCCGTCACCTGCGGCCTGCAGGATAAGTTTATTTTCATGCTCTAGCTCACGAAATACAGATTCGATCACCTTCCAGCCTATCAGGCCATCGCGATGTAATCTGTTGGCTTCTACCATGGTATGCAATCGCTCAAGCTGCGCAAGATCACGGATGTTAAATAGCAGGACTCCGGATGTATTGAGCATGCTGACGGTGATATCGAGCTGTATGACCCCACCTTCATGGTTACTGGCGCTGATCTCGTTACTCCAGGAGTGTCCCTTGTCGTATGCCGCCTGGGTAAGTGTTACCAGTTTTCCCAGTTCCGTCCTGAATAGTGTGCTGGGGCTTAGATGTGCCAGCTCATCTCCCTCGAAGCCAAGCAATTGCTGTGCCGCAGGATTTGATGCAACGAAGCTATCCCTCACAGGGTCAACCAGCAGCATGGCTTCTGTGGTGCGAGTAAAGATTTGTTGCAGCAGATCTGGTTGCATGTCCAATCACAGGGGTATTGGGTCTGTAATTATCACTGCAATCTCTGTACCAGATTACGAGTTCTCGTAGCAGGCGAACCAAATTTCGTACTACTACGATATTTAATAGTTCATCTTTTTTCCTTAACCAGGTTTATTCTTTATTAAAAACAAAGGCTTTTCGATTTCATACTGCATTGGCATAAAAGCTGCAATTACTGAAAGGAAGTCGTGGTTTATCTATTTCAGCTACGTCATTCAGTCTTGCATTTGCATCCATGCACCTTACTGGCGCATGAATGGATATAAAGCAGCAATGTGTTTGATAACAAACCGTATAGAGGAATTAAGATGAAATTCAAAAGTCTGAGTAATCCATACAATCCGGACAAAAGTCTGCTGCATGAAGCCAGCTGCGATTGTCCAATCTGTATTGCAGGCCACTCACATGACAATGCCAGTGAAAAGCAGGCAGCAATAGAGAAAGCAGTATTTGAACAGGAGGTGCTTACGGAAAGACCACTGGATCAGGCTGCCAAGAATACTGATTCCATTCTACAGTCATCGGAAGACATCATGGATCGCACGATTGAAAGTGCGGTAGTTCGTTCAGTATTTGGACACAATGACATTAGCCGCCGAGCTTTCTTAGGAATGGTTGGAGGAGGCACTGCTGCCGCTCTATTGGGGTCAATGTTCCCAATGGAAGAAGCGAAAGCTGCACTGAAAGAATCAATGGGTAAACTGGAAAAGACTAAACTGAAAGTTGGTTTTGTACCAATTACCTGCGCCACGCCGATTATTATGGCGCATCCGATGGGCTTTTATTCAAAGTATGGCCTTGATGTTGATGTAATTAAAACTGCTGGCTGGGCAGTGGCGCGAGACAAGTCATTGGCCAAGGAGTACGACGCTTCTCATATGCTGACGCCAATGCCACTGGCAATGACCATGGGTGCAGGGTCAACTGCAAAGCCGTACCTTATGCCATCGGTAGAAAATATCAACGGCCAGGCAATTGTACTGCATGTTGATCACAAGGATAAACGTGATCCGAAAGACTGGAAAGGTTTCAAGTTTGGTGTGCCGTTTGAGTATTCAATGCACAACTTCCTGTTGCGTTACTATGTCGCTGAGCACGGACTTGATCCTGACAAGGATATTCAGATCCGTGTAGTGCCACCACCTGAAATGGTTGCCAACCTGCGTGCTGGCAATCTTGATGGCTACCTGTCGCCGGATCCATTTAACCAGAGGGCTGTATGGGAAAAGGTCGGCTTCATACACATGCTGACCAAAGACATCTGGGAAGGCCATCCCTGTTGTGCATTTGCCTGTAGCCAGGAATTCGCCACCGAGAATCCGAATACCTACGGTGCACTGCTGAAGGCGATTGTTGATGCCACGGCCTATTCGCAAAAACACGAAAACCGGGCTGAAATTTCTGAAGCGATTGCGCCGAAGAACTATCTCAACCAGCCAGTGCCAGTTATCAAACAGGTGCTGACCGGACGTTATGCTGATGGCCTCGGTAATGTGCAAAATGTACCCGACCGCATTGATTTTGATCCTTTCCCGTGGCACTCCATGGGTGTATGGATACTGACGCAAATGAAACGATGGGGCTACATCAAGGGTGATGTTGATTACCAGAAGATCGCAGAGCAGGTATATGTGGCAGCCGACACCGCAAAGATCATGAAGGAACTGGGTTATGAGCCCCCTTCAAAAACCTATGAAAACTACACCATCATGGGCAAGACCTTTGATTACACAAAGCCTGACGAATACGTCAAGAGCTTCAAAATAGGGAGGGTATAGTGTTTCAGTCGATCCAGTTCAGATCGGCTATGGTTTCACTGGTGCTGCTGGCTTTCTTTCTGATTTTTTGGGAGATGGCCAGTCAGCCGCCTGAAGCCACAGTGGCGCAGTCTGAATATGAAATGCTTATGGGTGGAGTAGACCAGGAGGCACGCGTGCCGCCACCAACGGCTGTTGGAAGACTTGCAATTAAAGAGCTGGGTAATCCGTTCTATGACGCTGGGCCGAATGACAAGGGTATAGGCATTCAGTTGGCGTATTCGTTATACCGTGTGCTGACGGGTTTTTTCCTTGCCGCGATAATCGCCATCCCACTGGGATTCATGGTTGGAATGTCTCCATTGATGCAGAGGGCACTGGACCCCTTCATCCAGATATTGAAACCGATCTCGCCGTTAGCCTGGATGCCGCTGGCATTGTTTATCATCAAGGATTCAGAGGCATCGGCGATCTTCGTTATTTTTATATGTTCGATCTGGCCCATGCTTATCAATACCGCTTTTGGTGTAGCCAATGTGCGTCAGGACTGGGTGAATGTCGCGCGTACACATGAATTAAGCCATTTCAAAACGGCGCTACTGGTGATTCTTCCTGCGGCTGCTCCGACCATCATTACCGGTATGCGTATTTCCATCGGCATAGCCTGGCTGGTGATTGTTGCCGCCGAGATGCTGGTTGGTGGAACCGGAATTGGTTACTACGTCTGGAATGAATGGAACAATCTTGATCTTAGCAGTGTGATTTTTTCCATCATTATGATTGGTATGGTCGGCATGCTGCTCGACATATCTCTGGCCTGGGTCAGCCGCCTGGTTGCGTACGAGGAATAGGAGTGTGATATGTCAAAACATTTTGTAGAAATACAGTATCTAGCCAAGCGATTTCCTGATGCCGATGGTGGTCAACTCACTGTTTTCGAAAATGCTAATTTCGGTATTGATAAGGGCGAGTTCGTCTGCATCATCGGCCATTCTGGCTGCGGTAAATCCACCATAATGAACATCCTTGCCGGCCTTGATGAGGCCTCAGAAGGTGTTGTCTTAATGAATGACAAGGAAGTGGCCGGGCCAAGCCTGGATCGCGGCGTCGTGTTTCAGAACTATAGCCTGCTGCCATGGCTGACGACATTGAAGAATATTACTTTTGCAGTGCAGGCTCGCTGGCCTGACTGGAGCAAGGAAAAAGTAATAGAGCATAGTATGAAGTTTATCGAGCTCGTTGGCCTCAAGGGAACGGAGCAGCGCAAACCATCGCAGCTCTCCGGAGGTATGCGTCAACGCGTCAGCATAGCACGTGCCTTTGCCACGCAACCTGAGCTTTTGTTGCTGGATGAACCATTTGGAGCACTCGATGCCTTAACCCGGGGAATGATCCAGGAAGAATTAATCAAGATATGGAATGAAACTCAGCAGACAGTCTTTATGATTACGCATGATGTTGATGAAGCAATTCTGCTTGCTGACCGTATTCTATTAATGACTAACGGTCCACACGCCCGCATCGCTGAGTCAGTCAAGGTCTCTATTCCACGACCGCGTAAACGTACAGACATTATTCACCACGATGCCTACTACCTGATCCGCAACCACCTGGTGGATTTCCTCGTAAATCGATCACGGGAGCTTGCCGGAGAAATCATTGCGGATCCTGATCTGCCGATCGACAGCAGTCATCCGCTGGAAGTTGATCCATCCATCGCAGATCCTGATGTGAAACAAAAGGAAGTGCTGAATGAGGTGGCGTAGTGAGCATTATTTTATATCCATACGAAGCAGGAATAATTTAATTTTTAATTGAGGAAAGAAAGATGAACAAAGATGATATGACTATCACCATTACTGAAGCGAAAAAAAAGTCAGGTATGGGCTGGGAAGATATTGCCGAGAAGGTCGGGCTGAACCCGGTTTTTCTAACTTCTGCATGTCTCGGTATGAATAGCTTGAAAGCTGAGTTTGCAGACAAACTATGTGAAGTACTCGATCTGCCTGGCGAAGTATCCGTTACATTACAGGAGTTTCCGCATAAAAGCTGGGAAAAACTGGTGCCTACTGACCCGGTAATTTATCGCCTATATGAAATGGTGGGTGTTTATGGTGACACTATTAAAGAGATTATTCACGAGAAATTCGGTGACGGGATTATGAGTGCGATTGATTTCAGCATGGATATTGATAAGGAGGAAAATCCGGCAGGTGATCGTGTTTTGATTAATCTGAACGGCAAATTCCTGCCTTACAAATCCTGGTAGAAACCGGTCGCCATGAGTCAGCGATTCATAGATGAAATTCTAATGACAAGTTGATTCTATTCGGTTTTTTACTGTTGTTTTCCTGGCACGAAAACAATGGCTCCCTCTGGTGTTTAGACACCATTTTATGCCCCTGTTTCTCAGGGGTTTTTTTTGCAATTTTATATGCAGGCCAGGTGTCTATATTTCGATGTGCAGATAGTGTCACCTTCTCATACTTCCATAGTTTGACATATCAAGTAGAATGAAGTTATGCAGAACAAGCAATCTACTGGCACCAATGCGGCATTAAAACCCTTGCAACGACTGGTCAATGTTAAGCCTGGCGAAGAGCGGGCTATGATGTGGGCATTTTCTTATTTTTTTGTTCTTCTTTGCAGTTACTACATTCTTCGTCCCATGCGTGACGAGATGGGTATAGCCGGTGGTGTTGAGAACCTTCAATGGTTATTTTCCGGAACCTTTGTTGCCATGCTTGCCATGGTGCCATTGTTTGGTTGGCTAACGGCGCGTTATTCGCGTGCTGTTTTTCTGCCCGTCGTATACGGATTTTTTATCACCAATCTGCTGCTGTTTTATCTCCTCTTTAAAAGTGATTTAACCTTTGCCTGGGTCGCCAGGGCCTTCTTCATCTGGGTCAGCGTGTTTAATCTTTTTATCGTCTCGGTGTTCTGGAGTTTTATGGCAGACATCTTCAGCAACCGACAGGCTAGAAGACTGTTTGGTTTTATTGCGGCAGGTGGGACGGCCGGGGCGCTGGTGGGACCAGCCTTAACGGCAATACTGGTAGAACCCCTGGGTGCAGAAAACCTGCTGCTAATATCTGCCGCGCTGCTGGGCTGGGCAATGTTCTGTGTGCGTCAGCTGATTACCTGGCGCAAAGCGCAAGAAGATGCTGATGTGGTTGCCGTCCAGTCAGCGGATCTCCCGCTGGGCGGTAGTATACTGGCGGGTATACAGCTTGTGATGAGATCGCCTTACCTGATCGGTATTGGACTGCTGATGCTGCTGTTCACAACATTGGCGACATTCCTTTATTTTCAGCAGGCTGAGATCATTCGTGATGCGTTTGCTGATTCGAATCAGCGCACAGCGGTGTTCGCTTCAATTGATTTTGTCGTCAACCTGATTACAGTTCTGATACAGCTATTTCTTACTGCTCGCCTGGTGAGCTGGCTGGGCCTTTCATGGACACTGGCCCTGGTTCCGCTGTTACTGACCCTGGGTTTCATGGCACTGGCTGTGTCACCAGTGCTCTCGGTATTGGTCCTGGTACAGATTGTTCGTCGTGCAGGCAATTACGCTATCATGCGGCCTACCCGGGAAATGCTCTACGTGGTGCTTGGGCGAGAAGAAAAGTATAAGGCGAAAAACTTTATCGACACCACGGTGTATCGTGGCGGTGATGCAATCAGTGCATGGATTTATACAGGCTTGAGAGGCCTGGGTATGGGATTATCCGGTATTGCCTGGCTGGCAGTACCACTGGCAGGACTGTGGGCCCTGCTGGCCTATCGGCTCGGTCGTGAGCAAACAGAGATGGCTCAAAAACCGCAATCAGACAAACAGGAATCAGCGAGGTAAGGTGATATGAAGAATGCAACCGGTCGGCTCGGACGACGACAGTTTATCCAGACATTGACATTGCTCGGAGCGGCCGCAGTCGGTTTGCCACTGGCTGCGCAGGGAAGTAAGTCAATGCTGATGAAGGCGATTCCTTCCAGTGGTGAAAAGATTCCTGTTATCGGCATGGGATCGTCAAGAACTTTCGAAGTAGGTGACGATCAGGACCAGCGTGCCAGGCTGGCGCAGGTTCTGCAGGCTTTTTTTGATCAGGGCGGTACTGTAATTGATACTTCGCCTATGTATGGCTCGTCAGAGCTGGTGCTGGGCGAATTGCTGGCCAATGTTCAAAATAAACAATCCCTGTTCATGGCAACAAAGGTCTGGACAGAAGGCAGCCAGGAGGGCATTGCGCAAATGCAGCAATCGATGGATTTATTGCAAACTCCGGTCATCGACCTTATGCAGATTCATAATCTGCTTGACTGGAAAGTACACTGGGAAACACTGGCGGAATGGAAACAACAGGGCCGGGTACGTTATATCGGTATTACTACGCATCGTGGTTATGATCATGACGAACTGGCCCATATCATGCAGAACTACCCGATCGACTTTATTCAGTTCAGTTACAGCATTGCCAACCGCAAGGCAGAACAGCATATCCTGCCACTGGCTGCCGAACGCGGCATTGCTACTATGGTGAACAGGCCCTTTCAGCGCGGTGATCTTTTTCGACATGTGAAGGGAAAAGAACTGCCTGCATGGGCTGCCGATCTTGATTGCAACAGCTGGGGACAGTTCTTCCTCAAGTTCGTCATCTCACATCCAGCCGTAACATGCACTATCCCAGCGACGTCGAAGGTGCATCACATGGTCGATAATATGGCGGCCGGTTTTGGCAGAATACCGGACAACAACCAGCGCAAGGCTATGCTTGAGTATTTCGATTCGAGATAGAACAACTTTTTCTCTTGCCGCTAGCGACTTGCCTATTTACTTATTTTATACTTGTTATAAGTTAAATCTAATTCACATTTTATTTTATTTACTATACTGAACATATAAATCATAAAAACTACTAAAGGGGTTAGCTGTGGTGATAAAGAACTTTCTCAAGCAGGTCATTATTGTATTTTTCCTCATGCAGGTATCTGTTGCGGCCTACAGCGCAGATACATACATCCTGACATCGCCACCGCGTGAAAACCTGGAGAATGGCAATAAGCAGTATGTTCCTATTGCAGAACACCTGACAAAAACCACAGGCCAGACTTTTACCTATGAACATCCGAGCGACTGGTTGACCTATACCAAGAACATGAAGGATGATTATTACGACGTCATTCTCGACGGGCCTCATTTCATCAGCTGGCGAGTGGCAATGCTGGACCATATGCCCGTTGCGCGTTTCAGTGGTTCACTGGTATTTATGCTCTTTGTCAAGAAGGACGATGCAGCGAGTACAATTAACGACCTTACAGGTAACCTGATCTGCGGTCTCGCGCCGCCTAATATGGCTACCCTGTCAGTGCAGGCCGAATTCGACAATCCAATGCGCCAGCCCTTAATCCTCGAAGTTACGAATTTCAAGGCTGGTTTTAAAGATATGCTTGCTGGAAAGTGCCGTGCAGCCATACTCCCGGTCGGTGTCTACAAGCGTATGAACAAAGAAGGCAAAGTAGATGAGAAAGCCAGGAGTGTATTCCGCAGCAAGCCCATCCCGCAGCAGGGTTTTTCCTTATCTAAGCGGGTTCCTGCTGAACTACAGACCCAGGTAGCGGCAGCCTTGCTCAGCGAGGACGGCCACACAGCCACCCAGGCCGCACGCAAGCGTTTTGGTGGCAACAAAGACATGATGGCCACCAACCGTGAGGAGTACCAGGGCTATTCGCGTTTCCTGCGCGACTTCTGGGGTTTTGAAGTGCCTGAAAGCGAATTCGAAGAAGAGATCGAAGCTGAATCTACTGCGGAGGCAGAGAAACCAGCAGCAGCTGAGCCTGCAGTGTCCACGCCAGCAGCGGCAGAACCGGCTGAACCGAAAGAGAAGCCCTCCAGTTAATCTGCTGGATTGCTGGAAAAATGGAGTTCTATGCAGACGCCGGGGTGAATATGTCGCCGATTGCCATTCAGCGTGCTGTTCATATCAGTAACCTCGCAGAGTTGTGTGATTCGATCGACAAGGTGCTGTCTCACGAAGGCGATCGTGGCGATATCTATTGTGTCTGGGGTGAATTCAAAGTACATCGGGAGATCATCCGCCAGGGTGTGCGATTCAGTTTACCGCGTTGCCCAAATGCATTTCAGTGGACAGTTACAGCCGCGGTTGATAATCCCGGCTACGTTCGCATACATGGCACCATTGACCGGCCCCAGCATGATCCTGATTTTATCGAATCGCTGCAGCAGTTTGTTGATGACTGGAAACAGGGCCTGGAATCCGGCAAAGCGGGTATGTTTAAAAGCGCGGCAGGTCCTGCTGGAGAATGCTTGCCGATTTATGGCTAATGCCGAGTATTATGTGATCAGCGGGTAACTCGTTATTCACAGCTGTTCAGATTCAGCTGGCCAGGATTGTGTCAAGAAACAGGTCCAGCAATTGATTGCCATTTTTCTTCAGATCCAGCCTGGTCTGCCCGGGCTTAAGATAGACGTGTATAAGTCCCAGCAGGTAGCTCATTAAGCCCTGCGCAATGAGTTTCGGCGCTAAAGGTGATAGCAAGGCGCTGCGCTCCTGTAAACGGGTTAACGCATCGCCTACTGTGCTGTCGATCTCATCGTACTTACTATTCAAGAAACGCTGAAGTTCAGTCTGTTCGTCGGTGAACTCGACGCTAAGCATAACTATACGAATTACGGCACCGATCTCTGGCTGATCAACCACGGTTTGCAGCAGATTATTGATAGTCTTGCGAAAATGCCCGGCGGGGTCATTGATATCAAGATTTCTAAGTTCATTAATGAAGCTTGTGTGCAGGGTGCTTGTATTGCGCTCCCACAGGGCCTGAATCACTGCATCCTTGTTATCAAAATGCCAGTAGATGGCACCGCGAGTCATGCCAGCTTCTAAAGCGATGTTGTTCAATGTGGTCCTGGCGATTCCCTGGCGAATAAACAAAGCCGTCGCCGCATCGAGGAGTGCGTGATAGGTGAGTTCTGCATCTTCCTTCGTTTTTCTTGCCATAAAATCCTCAAGGCACTGGTAAATCTGAATCTCATCAATTATTATACAAACACGAATGTATGTAAATTACATTGTTTTAAGGGATGATGCAATAACATTGTGGGAATGAATTGTTTTATCACCTTCAGGTATGTTGAAAATGCAGATAAACACTGGACAGAAGACAATGAAATACTCTCGAGCCATTACAGCCGCGTTGCTTATTAATTTTGCACTTATATTGACAGGCTGTGATAAAAGCACGACAGAAACGGCTGTCCCTGAGGATGAGTATGCCAGGCCTGCCAAAATTGTCCCCGTCGTATCAGCGGGTGTGACCGCATGGCGCACTTACCCCGGAGTTCTGGAAGCTTCACGAAGAGCAGAGCTGGCATTCAGGGTTGATGGCCAGCTGATTGATCTTCCAGCCAAGCCAGGGCTAGTGGTAAAAAAAGGTGACATATTGGCGCGACTCGATGAAGCAGTCTATCGAAATACTTTCGAAGAACGACAGGCGCGCCATCATCTGGCAAAGATACAATATGACCAGGCAAGTAAACTGGTAAAGCAGAAGCTATACAGTCAACTGCAATATGACCAGGCCATTGCAGAGCTCAAATCTGCCAGGGCAAGCCTTGACCAGGCCAGCAATAATCTTGAATACACCAGGCTGCTGGCGCCGTTTGACGGTGTAGTGGCAAAGGTAACGGTAGAAAACTACCAGGCCATTAAGGCCAAAACACCGATTATTCATTTGCAGGATGAAACGCAACTGGATATACACTTCAGT
>JASJFV010000259.1:0-3862 GCA_033791885.1 Gammaproteobacteria bacterium
CTTAACTGCATCGACGTTTTGCACAGTACCTGTCTGCGCCAGTTGCAGTGCTAACAAGAGATCTGCAGGGATAGTACAGGCAGTTGCAAAATCATTGGCCGTACCAAGCGGCATCACCGCCAACTCCGGACGTTCATCTGCGCTTAGATGTAAGATGGCATCGACAACTTCCTTAACCGTTCCATCACCACCTGCTGCGACCACACGCTGGCAGCCGTCGTGGACGGCTTCATGTACCAGGCGCTCAACATCACCGCCTTCCCAGGTAGCCCTTACTTCGACCTTACCGGTTTCCCTTGCCTTGAAAATTGCTGATCTGACAGGCTCCAGGCCCGCTTTTTTTCCGTTCAATATAATTCGAATATTCATGGATCACCTTTACAGTTAGTTCCTCAGTCGAAAATAAAGACTATGTCGTCAATACGGGTAATCATATTCGCGGCGATGCTTAAGGAATATACAGGACAACTTCAGCTAGGTAGTAATCATTTAATTCATCTATGGTTTAGAGAGGATGATTATTAATTGACCTTCTATCTGGCTTGACTGAAAATCGATACACATCTCTAAATTCAAGCTGAGTGTGTAAAGATGAATACCGAAAGTACAGGACTTCGTGACGGCATATTTATAGTTACAGGTGTCGCGATACTGCTGACACTGATGCGTTCGTCATCGGAGATCATAGTGCCGTTCCTGTTTTCTATTTTCATAGCCATTATTGCAGCCACACCGCTGAACTGGCTTAAGAAACGCGGCCTGTCTACACTTGTTTCAGTTATTATTGTAGCAACCATTCTTGTCATTGTTCTTGCGCTGCTTGCATTATTACTCGGCAATACCGCTGCACAGTTCAATCAAGCCATGCCGACTTACCAGCTGCGCCTGGATGAATTAACCAGTGCATTGGCAGTCTCGCTCGAAGCAAAGGGCATCAAGATTAGTGAAGCTGGAATACTTAAGGCTCTTGACCCGGGAGCTGTAATGGGTTTCGCCAACAGCATGATTGCCGGCATAGGCAGTGCTCTGAGTAATATTTTTCTGATCCTTTTTACTGTAATTTTCATGCTGATTGACGCTGCTGGTTTCCCTCGCAAACTAGCGGCGATCGATGGGCAAAATGCCGAATCGACACTGCAGCGCCTGGTTGAGGTGATGGAAAGTGTCAATCAATATGTTGTTGCCAAGGCCATCGTCAGCCTGGTCACCGGAGTATTGATATGGATCGCCCTGGCACTGATCGGGCTGGATTTTGCACCGTTATGGGGCTTTCTCGCCTTTCTGCTTAATTTTGTGCCAAACATCGGCTCAATCATCGCCGCTGTGCCAGCTGTGCTAATAGCTGTGCTGCAACTCGATCCCACCATGGTGCTGGTCGTCATTGCGGTATACGCTTTTATTAATACCGTGATCGGAAATGTCATCGAACCGATGATCATGGGCCAGCGCGTAGGCTTGTCTACCCTGGCGGTCTTTCTGTCACTGATATTCTGGGGATGGATGTTTGGACCCGTAGGTATGTTACTGTCGGTGCCCTTGAGTATGGTGGTTAAATTTGCTGCGCAGACCAGCCCACAGACACAATGGATCGCAGTGCTGCTATCACCCGCGCCTGAGCAGTCTGACTCATGATCAGGGTATTTCGCACAATGAACATTACAAATGACTAATCGAGTATATTCAAATGGCCAATGAAGATCTGCAACTTGAAATTGAACTGCTGCAAGCGCAGTTGGACGAAATAAAAAACAAGCGCGAAGCCGAGCCTGCTGAATCTGAGCCAGAGATAGAAGAACCACCTGTCGAGAGTTCACCAACGGGTACTTCATCTGTAGAGCCGGCTGCAGGCGATGAGTCTATCGCAGAAGACCTGCTAGTCCAGTTCAGGGAGATGCTCGATTCGATCGATAAAGACATAAAAGACACTAAACCATCCACACTGTTAATTGTGTTTGCACTTGGCGTCCTCGTTGGACGTCTTTAATAACATTTAAAAATTAACGCTGCAGAGAGAATAAATATGTCAGAACCAATGATGAAGCTACAGATTATTGCCCGCTCTGAAATTGCCCTTGCCCAGATCAATGCACGCCGGATGGCAAGCCGGTCTGCGTTATTTGCAGTTGCGCTGGTGTTTCTATTGCTGGGCCTCGCCATGATGACGATGGCACTTTACTTCGCCCTGGTGCCGAAATTTGGCGAACCCTGGGCTGCTTTTATTGTTTCCATGCTGGACACAGCTATCGGGGTTATTGTTCTGCTCGTTGCGCGCCGTGCCGGCCCGTCAGAAAACGAAGAGAAACTGGCGAGGGAAATCAGAGACATGGCCTACACCGAACTGGGCAACGATATTGATCAATTCAAAGGTGAACTGAATCAAATAACCGGTGATATCAAGCGTATACGCTCAAACATCACCTCGTTTACAAGTGGTGCTGCCGGAACCATCGGACCGATAATTAGCATGTTACTCAAAGTTGCTAAAAGGGACTAACTCGTAGACAGCTTGAAGAAATCACACAACAGTCTATCAGACCAGTTATTTTGAGGTCTTATTCAACTAATGGAAATACATGAGAATGAAGACAAGATTAATTTTTTATGTCTTTAGCATCTGCCTTGCTTGCATGATTTCCGGACAGGCTTTTGCTGAGAGTAAAGCGGAAATTGCAGCACAGGCTAATAATCCATTGGCAAATATGACAGCCTTCAATTTGCACAATTACTACATAGGTGAGCAGACGGGATCTGGTGAATCTGCCAACCAGTTCTGGTTACGCTACGCAAAGCCGTTTTCCCTTGGTAGTGGTACATGGTTAATGCGCGCATCATTACCGATCAACACCTTCCCAACATTACCCGATGGGGACAAGGAAACCGGCCTGGGAGATTTGAACGTGTTTGCGGCCTATTTGTTCGATACCGGTAATCCGGCAGTCAGCTTCGGCCTTGGGCCGCAAATCAACGCACCGACCGCAACGAAAGACGCCCTGGGCAGTGACAAATGGGCCGCCGGATTAGCCAATGTCCTTTTTGACGCTAGATCGAAGAAATTTCAATACGGCTATCTGCTGACCTGGATGGCCAGTTTTGCCGGGGATGATGATAAACCCGATATTAACACTGGTGCATTCCAGCCGTTTGGTATGTATCAACTCGGTAAAGGCAGTTATCTGCGATCAACAGGTATCTGGGTTTACAACTTCGAAACCGACCATTACACCATTCCATTAGGCATCGGTATTGGTAAGGTTTTTAAAAAAGGTAAAACAGTCTTCAACACCTTTATTGAACCTCAATGGTCAGTTGCAGATGAAGGGCCGGGATGGGCAGAATGGCAGGTGTTTCTAGGCTTTAACATGCAGTTCCTGAAATAGCCGAACTGGAAGTTATTGGCCGTGAGCTAACCCTCGTGAGCTAACCCTTAAGCGAGGTTACATGTCATCACGTAGGTAGATCTGCCTGCTAACTATGAGCCGATATTAAACCACTCTATTCTGGTTCCAACGAATTGATAGCCTGTTCCTTTAGAGTGCCTCAGTCGCATTACATGCGTCGCCCCATCATCTGTATATCACTCAAGCAATACAAGTTAAATAGATCCAAACTAATTTTTACCTGTCACAATTTGCTACGAAAACCTTGTCTCTCGGACTCTTCTTCTCACAGACTCTTCTATTTTCAACTAGCTTAAGTTCCACTATCTATTTTTAGGGGCACAAAAGGGATTCCACTTGATCACCTGACATTTTGAGGCTGATATAATATGCAACATGACGTTTTCAAGATTAATTAGCATCACGCTCCGAGCAATTATCATTCCAGTCTTGCTGATCGCCGTCGCGATCGGAGTCCTGATGAT
>JASJFV010000260.1:0-3686 GCA_033791885.1 Gammaproteobacteria bacterium
TTACCTGGCATCTAACTCTGCCGAAACGTCTACATACCGTCGCTCACAAGCAATCATGGGTAGCCTGCGAAAAACCCGCACGCCACCTCTGCGCATAACAGAAACACCTTATTTCGTGCACGAACACAGGGAAATCCCTAAACGAATTATAGAGCTTCCAGAAGTCGGCAGTCTGAGTCAGTGCAATGCATGCCACCGGTATGCTGAACAAGGCTCATTCAGCGAAGACGACATATGGATAAAGGGCATCGGCCACTGGGACGATTGAATCTGAACAAGCCGCAACCCGAGATGTTTAGTATTTGTAACTAGCAAGGAGAAAGATCATGAACACCTTAACAAAATCTATTGCAATTACGGCACTGGCCTCTGTCGTAAGTCTTGTGTATGCAGAGTCTGCAGTGATTGCAGCACGCGGTCCTGTTCCGTTCAACGCAATCGACCTTGACGGTAATGGTAGCATCAGTGCTCAGGAATTCAACGCGGTCCATCAGCAACGGATGTCCGCTCGTGCAGCCGAAGGAAGACCCATGCGTGGCATGGTGAACCATCCTCTATATGTTGATTTCGATACCGACCACGACGGTCAGCTGACACCAGATGAACTGGCTGCCGGACAACAGATCCAGATGCAAAAGCGCCAGGGCATGAGAATGGTACAAAGCCTGGGCAGAGGCAGAAACATGCCTCTGTTCACAGACTTCGATCTGGACACCAATGGCTATATTGCTGAAGCTGAATTCTATGAGGCACGTAATAAAAGAATCAATCAGCGGGCGCAACAGGGATACCAGATGAGAAACCTGGCCAGCGCACCATCATATGCTGATATTGACCTGGACGGTGACGCGAAAGTAAGCCCACAGGAGTTTGTAGAACATCAGGCTCGTCATTGCCAGCAACGGACTCGCTGACATGATGCTGTGAGTTACTGAAAATACAAATGACTATACGATGCTGCATGTAATAATTAGAGACGTTAATCCCATGATAAACCGCCTTACGGGGCGGTTTTTTTATATGTACCAATGACTACTGACTACTCTTTGCGGATAACTGGCACACAGACAGTCGGACCTGTCCAATCTACGCGAACGACTTCTATCGACGGCAACTTCACTTCAATGAGTCAATGCTAATCAATGTCTTTAAAGCTCAACCTTTCCAGATACATTCTTCCTCTATAGAAATTTCTTATTACGAAATGGCTGGATGCTCGCATAACAGTGATCAATCAGCATCCGATAGATATTCTTTATTCGTTGTCCTAATCAGAATTTGAGATAATTCAATTGTAAAATTGAAGTGTTGAGAGGTGTATAATGAAAAGTGCATATTCCACACAACAGGCTGAGTACATGTATCACTATCCTCGATACACTCCATCTATTGACGAAACGTCAATAGATGACCATCAGCGTTCTGTTAGCCGGGTCAAATTTTGTATCATGCGCGGCACAGCGATCGTACTTGGTGTATTTCTAATAATATCAATAATGATACATACGGAGAGCCAAAATAAGCTGGAAGCTGTATGTGATGAATACCTTGCTATTAGTGATGCGGGTTTAATCAATCCGTCGGTTCAAAATGGCAATAAAGCGGAGAAGATCTGCTATGGTAAGAGCGTTAACAGATGAGTAGCTGGAGAACAGAGTAACGATTTAGAGATAACCTGGTTCCCACACCCAGCCTCTTCATTTATCTCAAATGAACCACCTGTTAAATTATTAATTTAGTGAGATAAGATAAGATAGAAAGCTACCGATCAGCACGAATATCAGCACCGCAGATATTTTATGGATAAAACGATGAAGCGGAGATTCGTCATCATCACTTCGTGAACAGCGGATGCAAAATTCACCCTTTTCACTTGCCAGGTTTGTTTTGAACTCTCTATATTGGTCTTTTATATTATTCTTGACTAAATCAGTAACCATCGCCCCCTCCAAGGTGATATCTGCAGATCACAGTTTTACATTTAATCATACTCCCATACAAATTTTGTGTCATTAATAATATTTCATCAGAACGAAAATTTCTGCACTGTCTATTTTTATACGCCTCGATGAGTCAAATACCCGTTCTCTGCACCATATCAATGTGCCTGGAGTAAGAAGATTGAATTTTCCTCAAGACGACACAAAGCAACTAACTTTCAATGACACGGATGAAAAAGGGCTGGCGATGGCGGGAGTTTTTTGTGAAAATTGGTCTAATTATTTGTGCCGAGCCCTGAATTTAAACCGCTTCTACTCATGAAAATTAGAACCTTCTTTCTGTCGGGACTCAGTACCGCAGCACTTGTATTTACATCTTACTTGCCGGCTGCTGATGCCACCCGTGCAGATATCGAGTCTATTGAGCAACTGGGGCAGATGCTATATTTTGATGCCAATCTGTCGTTAAACAGGTCTCAGTCGTGCGCCACATGCCATGAACCGTCCTTCGGCTTTATCGACAATCGTGACAATGGTGTGGATAGTGCGGTATCACTGGGTGATGATGGGAAATCGCTCGGCGACCGCAATGCCCCGACATTATCCTATGCGAGTTTCAGCCCGAGCTTTCATATAAACAATGAAGGAGAATTCGTCGGCGGCCAGTTTCTTGATGGACGCGAGGTAGACCTGGCAGAACAAGCCGGGAAGCCATTTCTGAACCCGATTGAGATGGCAATGCCGGACAAGGCCGCCGTTGTAGAAAGACTGAAAGAGAATAAGCAATACATAGCGGCATTTATACGCTTTTATGGGGAAGATATCTTTAACCAGCCTGCTAAGGCGTATAATGCCATGACCAACAGCATAGCCGCATTCGAAAATAGCGACTTCTTCTCACCGTTTGACTCGAAATATGATCGTCACCTGCGTGGGGAGTACACCATGACAACAGAAGAAGATTTGGGTATGACCCTGTTCTTCTCAGAGAAATCAACCAACTGCACTCTCTGCCATCAATTGAAAAAAAGCCCTGCTGCAGAAGGTGAGACATTCACCAGTTACGACTACGATAATATCGGTGTACCTGTAAACATTCGCGTGCGTAAACTAAATGGCCTTGAATCTGCTATTGATCACGGCCTGCTGCAGAATCCTGCAGTCACGGACAAGCAACATGACGGTAAATTTAAAACCTCGACACTGCGCAATGTCGCCGTCACCGGGCCTTATATGCACAATGGTGTGTTCAGGGATTTACGTACTGTCGTACTGTTCTACGACAAATACAACAGCCGCAGCGCCAAGCGCCAGATCAATCCTGAAACGGGTAAAATATGGGCAAAACCTGAAGTCGACGGGACTCTTCCTATTGAAGAGCTTGAGACCGGCCCGGCGCTCAAGGACGAGGAGATTGATGCGCTTGTCGCCTTCATGAAAACGTTAACGGATGCACGCTTCGAACATCTACTGGAGCCGTAACAAGGCCATTTATTTCTATAGCCAGATGCTGAGAGCATATTTTAAATAGGACTCATCTAGTCAAACATCACCTGCTGATATGCTCTTGACCAGGTGTGCGCAAGCATCGGAGAGAGGATATAGAGCGTGTCAGTGTTTTCTATCCCTATCCAGTTTTAGCCCTTCTTTTGCAGACTGAAAAAAGTCCGTTACGATCATTTCCGATACGAGCATTACAAAAATGCAAAAGTACCGACTTAATGGATACAGCAAGAACAATAACAA
>JASJFV010000261.1:0-6330 GCA_033791885.1 Gammaproteobacteria bacterium
GATAAATAAAGCCTGAAAAGTGGGTTACAGGACAGACAGCCCAGTCAGTCGCCCGATACACAATCCATAGTGTAAATCGCTTTAGATTGAAGCATAAGCAAGATCCCTTAGTTTGAATTATCGATTATGTGTGGCTGCGAATGCATGATGTTGAACGTTAGTAAATCGTCAGCATCAAAATCCTCTTCTTAGCACATCCATGTAAACCGATAATTCATGGTATTCCTCATACCCTGTTCGTTTCATTATTCGCCTACGATAGACCTTTATTCTTCTCCATGGCCTGTGGACAAAAAAATAGATTTAGTGAAGACAGAATTTGATCAGTATCTATTCATATTGTTGGCTTTTTTCGTTCATTTTTTTGATCTAGATCATATTTTTATACTTTGTATTGACCTATATTTCATGGTGCTATAAAAAAACACTAAAAATGCAGGTCATTCCAATCAGGCATGGCCGCTACCAATACAGGAGAATTAACCAATGCTAAGACTTCCAAGTCGAATTATGTCGACCTTTGCCCTGCTTTGCCTGGCAACAGGTAGTGCATGGTCAGCTGAACAAAAGGGCTCCATCCATGATGTTGCACCCGAGGCCTGCAAACAATGTCACGAGGAAATTTACCATCAATGGAAGGGGTCTATGCATGCCAATGCTTCAGCATTGAATGATCCGATTCATGCGGCTTTTTATAATAAAGTCGCGGGTGACCCGAAAGCCGAAGGTGTCGTCCTCAAGGCCAACAAAAAATACCCGGTCTGCATGAAGTGCCATGCACCCGTTGCGGCGATGGATAAAAAGACCAAGCTGGACACCAAACAGGCCTACTCTGATGGCGTCGGCTGTGTCAGCTGTCATAGCTTTACCGCCTTCAAGGGCAGTACATCCAAAGAGGGTAAGCCTCAGCTTGGTATTGATGCCTACGAAATTGACACCACCAGCCTGCATGGTCCAAAGGGAAACACCTATACCACTGAACGCGTCGCTGAAGGTTCTAAATGGCCAACCCCGATCAACCACACAGTCCCACTTCAGGGTAATAAGGCAGCACTGTTCAAGAGCAATGATATCTGCATGGGTTGTCATGACAAGCGCAGTAACGCACACGGTACTCCCCTTTGCAGCACTGGACAGGAATACCGGGACAGCATGAATACGGTATCCTGCCAGTCTTGTCATATGGCGAATGTAACCGTTGCAAAACTCAAGGATGGTGTTGTGGTACCAGGTGAAACTGTCACCATTGCAGATCATTCAGCTGCCGGTGGACATGACGGAAAAATGGTTACCCGCGGTCTGGCACTGACACTGGATACCGAGAAGTCCGCTGACAGTATCAAGGCTAAAATCACGCTGAAAAATCGCCTGCCGCATTCCTTCCCGACCGGCGCGCCTTTCCGTAACTTCTTCATCAAGATTGCAGCCTACGATAAAGACGGTAAAGAACTGTGGAAAAACTTCAAGGTACATCCAATCAAGGATGACCCCAAGGCAGCTTTCTGGCTTACACTGGGTGATACAGAAAACAAACCCACGATGCCGCCCAAGGCAACACAAATACTTGCGGACACACGCATGAAGCCAAATGAAACCCGCACGCTGGAATATGACATACCAAACCAGCCTGGCACTGCGATTATACGTGCTGAGGCCCTTTATGACCTGTTGCTGCCTCCCTTGAAGAAAGGTTTCAAGGACAAGGTTCCAGCAGAGCTTATGAAGCCAAAACTTGCTGCATCCGCAGAAGTCAGGTTCTAAGAGGCCTGTCTTGTGCTGGCAAAAGCCAGCGTCATTGATTAAATATCTGACGCTGGCTATTTTCTCTCTGTTAATCCTCCCGGTTTTTGCTGCAGATCCGCAATCTAACCCGGAACTGGAAGGCGTTGCCTCCGACCTCTCCTCGGCGGCAAGTGATGACGATTCTGACTGGGACTGGAGTGGGATTACCGCCGAAGATACGACACCAGCAGAAGTTGACAGCAAGCCTGTCCTTCCCACACCGGGTACTCGTCTACGCGATACAACCATTGCATCACCGGACTATTCTGCATCAACAAAACCAGCAATGGCGATATTTACCAATATGCCGACATTTGAGGTAATCCCGAGCCGGAAAAACGCTGAAATGCACCCTTGTTCAAATTGTCATCAATGGACAAAAGGCGATACATCTCCACGTATTCTGAAACGTCCGCACGATGATTTCGAGCTGAAACACGGCCTGCATGGCAAGGGTAAATTCTGGTGCATGACCTGTCACCACCTGGAAGGATCCGGTGGTCTGGTCACGCTGGAAGGAGAAAAGATCGATTTCGATGATGCTTACCTTATTTGCAGCCAGTGCCATGTCAACCAGGCCAGAGACTGGGTCTACGGGGCACACGGAAAAAGAATTGGAAACTGGCAGGGAACACGCCAGATTTTGAATTGTACAGCTTGCCATTATCAGCATGCGCCAGCACACAAGCCACGCGCACCAATGGAAGGACCGGTAATACGTATGGGGCTTGAAAGACCAGAGCACTGGAAACCATTAGGCAGAGGTGTCGGCGACAATGGGCATCACCACCAGGAGGTATGGCAATGAGCAATGGTGGACCGGCTAAGATGAAGACAGATCACGCTAAGCCGGCACGGCGGCATTTTTTGAAAAAGCTCGGTGGCCTGGCAGCGGCTGGTGGTGTCGCCACTGCAACTCATGCTGCCTGGGGTGGGCATACATTGAGTGATACCTTCGCCGATTTCTTCCAGCAACATTACCGTGAAATGTCAGATATAGAGATCAGGGAGACTCTCGAGCGCATCGAGCGCAAGGCCAAAAACCGTTATGGTGTGGATATACGCTGTAAAGATACCGCGGCTATTGAAGGTGTGCTATTCGGTTATGCGATCAATGTTTCCAAATGTCGTGGCTATCGTGATTGTGTACACGCATGTGTAAAGGAAAATAACCTAAGCCGCGATACTCAGTACATTCGTGTGCTGGAACTGGACCGGGATAACCTGAACCTGCATGAGGGCGATCATTACTACAATTCAGATACTGTACCGGTTGAGGGAAAGCACTACTTTCCAATGCAGTGCATGCATTGCGACAACCCTCCCTGCGTCAAGGCCTGCCCTGTTGAAGCAACCTGGACCGAGCCGGATGGTATCGTCGTAGTAGACTACGACTGGTGCATCGGCTGTCGTTATTGCATGGCTGCCTGTCCTTACCAGGCAAGACATTTCAACTGGGGCTACCCAAAACTACCGGCAGAGGAAATTACCACGGAAACCCATTACCTCGGTAACCGACCGCGGCCTCGTGGCGTGGTTGAAAAATGCCATTTCTGTGTCCAGCGTACGCGTGAAGGACGACAGCCAGCCTGCCAGGAAGCGTGCCCTTCCGGTGCCCGCGTATTTGGCAACCTGCTTGACCCGAACAGTGAGATTCGTTATGTGCTGGAGAACAAGGCTGTTTTCCGCTTAAAGGAAGACCTCGGTACTGAACCAAAATTCTGGTATTTCCGTGACAGATAATAATGGACATACAGGGCTCTGGGCCTTTCTGCGTGATGGCGTTCATGAAATTCTCCATGGCGGCCGCTGCTACTGGATGTGGGTCTGTTTCCTGCTGGTGTTCATGACCATAGGATTCCTCGTTTACTTATACCAGATTACAAATGGCCTGCTGGTAACAAATATGACTAACCAGGTGTCATGGGGCTTTTACATTTCTAATTTCACCTTTCTTGTCGGTGTTGCAGCTGCAGCAATTATGCTTGCTGTACCAGCATATATCTTTGATCGAAAAGACATCAAGGACGTAGTGCTGATGGGGGATACTATGGCGGTGGCAGCTGTGGCCATGGCGATTCTTTTTGTTGTCGTCGATCTCGGTCGCCCGGACCGTATCTGGCACCTTATTCCGACTATCGGAAAATTTCATTTTCCAGAATCACTGCTGGCATGGGATGTCGTTGTCCTGAATGGTTACATCCTGCTAAACCTGGGCATATCCAGTTACATTCTGTATCAGCACTACCACGACAGAGAGCCGAAGAAATCGCGCTACTTTCCGATTGTTATCATCGCCATCTTCTGGGCCATCTCTATTCATACGGTAACAGCCTTTCTCTATTCATCTAATAGTGGACGCCCTATCTGGAATAATGCCCTGCTCGCTCCACGTTTTATTGCCTCTGCATTTGCATCAGGCCCGGCCATTATGGCAATCGGATTACAGATAATCCGCGGTATGACGAATTATCCGGTTTCTCAGAGTGTTATAAACCATCTTGCAATCGTCACCTCGATTGCACTACAGGTGACCCTGTTTTTTATTGGTGCGGAAATATTTACCGAGTTCTACAACGAAGGAGAACACGCGGCAAGTGCACGTTACCTGTTTTTTGGTTTGCATGGGCATACTGCCCTGACGCCCTGGATATGGACTGCAATTATTTTACTGTTAATCGCAATGACAATATTTATGATCCATCGAACACGTAACAATCCGATTCTGATGAACATCGCATTTATCTTTACTGTGATTGGTATCTGGATTGAAAAAGGAATGGGCCTGGTGATTCCTGGTTTTGTCCCGACACCGATAGGTGAGATATATGAATATGTCCCGAGCATCGCCGAAATCATGATTACCCTTGGTATCTGGGCTTTCGGCCTGCTGTTCTTTACTATCATGGCCAAGGCAGCACTTCCCATTCAGTGCCGCTACATGCGGCAATACTCAGATCCACGTCACCCTGATGCATGTGCAATCAATAGTAATGATTCAAAGACCAGTCGTACTGACTAGCAGAAACAGAGTACTTCAATAGGAGCGTTATCCCTGCACTTAACATGAAGGCTATTTGGTCAACACTATATAGTTTGCACTATTCTCTAGTTAGCCGTATTGTTAAGACTGGAAGCATGATCTGACCCCACTATTTTTCCAGTAGCACGCTATGCCCGGCAAGAAAAAATCCAACACGGACAAAGCTCCCGCTCGCCAGAAGGCACCAGGGAAAAAGTCGTTCGGCCGCACACTTCTAAGCCTGACAATAAAGTTATCAATTATAATAACCGTGCTGCTGGCAGGCTATCTGATCTTTCTTGACATGAAAATTATTTACAAATTTGAAGGCAAGAAATGGGCTTTGCCTGCGCATGTCTATGCCCGTACGCTGGAGTTGTACAGCGGTTCAGCCTTTACAAAAGAACAGCTTACTACCGAGTTGAAATTACTCGGTTATCAGCAGCAGAAATATCTAGACAAGCCCGGCAGTTATCACATCACCGGTTCAACAATATCGGTACACAAACGCGGCTTTAATTTCTCTGATAGCTCAGATCCGGCTCGCCAGTTAGAGATTACTTTTACCCGGGAAGGCGTTGACCACATCAGGGCGGAGGATAAACAGGCAGCTGATCTTATTCGTTTTGAGCCACTGCTTATCGGAGGTATTTATCCCAAACAGGCCGAAGATAGGATACTACTGCAGTTACAGGACGTCCCTGAAATATTAATTAACACTCTGCTGAGTGTAGAAGATAAAGCCTTCTACAGACACTATGGTGTATCTCCCAGGGCAATCGCGCGTGCCCTGGTAAGTAATATTAAGGCCGGTAAACAGGTACAGGGTGGCAGTACCCTGACCCAGCAGCTGGTTAAGAACTTTTATTTAAGTAATGACCGTAAACTTTCACGGAAAGTCAACGAAGCACTAATGTCTCTACTGTTAGAGTTGCATTACGACAAGACGGAGATATTGGAAACCTATCTCAATGAAATCTACCTGGGACAGGCGGGTGAGCGTGCCATTCATGGATTTGGCCTGGCGAGTTATTTTTATTTTGAACGCCCTTTGAATGAGTTGAGTACATCACAAATCGCTCTGTTGATTGGCATGGTCAAAGGCCCATCCACGTACAATCCTCGTCGTAATCCAGACAAAGCCACCAGCAGGCGAAACCTGGTTATTGATATCATGCTTGAGGATGAGATTATTTCTGCCGATCAGGCGAAACAGGCCAGGCAGTCACCACTGGGGATAACCAGGTATCCAGCAACGGGGCCAAGCCGCTATCCGGCCTTTATGGAATTAGTCAGGTCTCAACTGAAGCAGGACTATCAACAGGAAGACCTCGAATCCGAAGGCCTGAAAATTTTTACAACGCTTGATCCGCTTGTCCAGGATGCCGCAGAAGATGCGCTGGAAAAAAGGCTGTCTCGCATCGAAAAAGAACGAAAACTGGAGAAGAAAAGCTTGCAGGGTGCCATCATAGTCTCATCCAGTGATGCTGGTGAAGTACTGGCGCTGGTCGGTGGTCGGGATGCGC
>JASJFV010000262.1:0-11562 GCA_033791885.1 Gammaproteobacteria bacterium
CTCTTGAGTGCTTTGGCCAGTGGTTACAGGGGAAATATACATATCCTGCTCGCAGCAGTTATAGAATTTATCCATACAGCAACTCTTTTGCATGATGATGTCGTCGACAGCTCAGATATGCGCCGAGGAAAAGCCACTGCCAACGATATATGGGGTAACGAGGCCAGCGTGCTGGTAGGTGATTTTCTCTATTCCCGCTCATTCGAAATGATGGTTGAGGCCGGAAACATGCGCGTCATGGATATACTTTCGCATACGACTAATAAAATTGCTGAAGGCGAAGTGATGCAGTTACTTAACATCAATGAACCGGATATCAGTGAACAGCGTTATGATGAAGTCATTCGTGCCAAGACGGCCATCCTGTTTGAAGCAGCGGCACGCATCGGTGCCGTGATCACTGAACAGGATGATGAAATAGAGCAGGCATTGGCAAGCTATGGCCAGCACCTGGGTGTTGCTTTCCAGCTGGTTGATGACCTGCTCGACTACAGCTCAAGTTCTGAAGCTCTTGGCAAGAATATCGGCGATGACCTGGCAGAAGGCAAACCTACCCTGCCGCTTATACATGCGATGCAGAATGCCAGTGCACCAGATCAGGAGTTGCTTGCTGAGGCCATACGGTCAGGCGGTCTGGAAAAAATAAACGAAGTTATCTCAATTATTGAATCAACCGGATCACTGGCGTACACTTCGCAGCGCGCATCTGCCGAAGCAGATCTGGCAAAAGAAGTACTCTCAGTGCTGCCTGATTCTGCATACAAGGATGCCATGATGACACTCGCCGACTTCTCCGTTCAGCGGCTCTACTAGACGGGTCTCATTGAGAAACTATCGCAGTTAAATCGAATATGTCGGGGTGTGGCGCAGCCTGGTAGCGCACCTGCTTCGGGAGTAGGGGGTCGGAGGTTCGAATCCTCTCACCCCGACCAGTTTGATTCACATGTTTCGCAAATTACAAAACCAGGTTTGAATCAAAACGTCTTTCCTAGCCCTGCTCAGGGTCCTTGAACACCTTCCAGATGAACAGCATCAGCGACACGATGGGAATAATTCCCGTCAATAGAAACTTCATGATGCGTGAGAACCACCCTTTTTCGTCTTTCCATGTATACCAGGCCAGCGCGTAGGAGACGGTGAACATAGCGATATAGAACATAGGGTCTACAGGTTCCATCCACAGGTCCTCATGAGTGTCAGGTTGATGATTCAGCCAGTAAGACAGAAGTCTGCCAGGCTGCAGAACCGGGTATTATATAGGAAGATACATCAGGCGTGTCCGCTCATGATAGCTTTATAAACTGACTGCAAACTAACCGTACAGCAATTCGTGGCTCGACAGGCTGGTCTGCTGATCAATTGATACCTCGATGATATCAATACAGTGAGCTTGTATACTTTCCTCGAGTATCCGACCCAGTAATTCTATAGATTCCGCTCTCTGATAACGCAGTCCAAAAAGACCGGCAGCGTGATGAATCTCCATGTTAATCGGGGTGAGCCAGTACTTTTCAAACTCACGCAGGTCTTTTTGCGGTAAATAGTTGAAAATATGCCCACCCTGGTTATTAATAATGATGATGGTACCGCTGTATCCCCTGCTGTTCAGGTCCGCACACAGGGCAAGTCCGTTCATATCATGAAAAAAAGCCAGGTCCCCCAATAGCGCTACCCCGGTTGACTCCTGGTTCTCAGCCACGATACCGAGGTAGGTGGATAAATTCCCATCGATACCACTGGCTCCGCGATTGCAGTAAATGGAAACGGCCTTACTGCTGTATTGATTCGATACGGTGAACGTATCCAGCTCACGGACTGGAGTAGAATTTGATGAAAAGATGAAACTGTTATGGGGAATTTTTTCAATCAGACTGCTAATCAGCTGGCCCTCAAAAAGATCCTGCTGCTGCAGCAGTGTTGTACCTATCTTTTCAGCTGCAAGCTCATCAAATTTTCTATAAGTGTCCATCATCTGGCTAGTGGCCAATGGCTGCTTGATCTGCTTCAGCAGCTGTCGACAAAAACCCTCATCACTACTTTGCACAAAATAATCTGCCGTTCTCAGCGGATCCTGCCAGCGCGAATTGTCGCCAACCAGTACCGTGTCAGCTGC
This sequence comes from Gammaproteobacteria bacterium, assembly GCA_033791885.1. Classification (GTDB taxonomy): domain Bacteria; phylum Pseudomonadota; class Gammaproteobacteria; order BMS3Bbin11; family BMS3Bbin11; genus BMS3Bbin11. The sequence continues at coordinate 2,114 of JASJFV010000262.1, forward strand.
TGAGTGCTCTGATAAAAAACTCGATAATGATTTTGAAACCGGAAACTGCCCAAACCTGATCACCCACTCAGGCTTCAGATCAAGATGTTCTGATTGCTTTAGCTGACGAAGAAATAAATCGTAGTTAACAATAAAATTTGCCTTATCATGATTTCCAAAACGCAGATTGGACAAATGGTCTACTAATACAGGGATGTTCAATCTTTCAGCTAGCTGGTTAAGACTGCTAATAAAACTTGATGAGTAGTGTTTTCTTCCCACCACGATGATTCCAGTACCCCGTTGAATGACTGCTGCTATTGCAGCAATGTCCGACTGGCTGTCCAGTCGCTGATGGGAAGTTGTAGAAACGGCGTGATACTGACTAATCACGCTGTGAGTCAGTTCATCGATTGTCTCATTCAGATACTTACCGGCTGGCAACAAGGGTTCTCTAAACGGGATATTAAGATGAACAGGCCCCTGCAACGGCTGCTCTAGCTGCCATATTGATTTGGCGACAAGCTGTTGCAGGTAGCTACTGTTCAACAGCTCCTTGGCAGGTTCCGGCAAGGGGTAAAAAGCCCTGACATGTGTACCAAACAGATGCTGCTGATCTATCGTTTGATTGGCTCCGCAATCTTGCAGCTCCACAGGTCTATCGGCCGACAAAAGGATCAGGGGAACCTCGGAGTAATTTGCTTCAACAACTGCGGGCAGCCAATTGGCTACCGCACTACCGGAAGTACAAACAAGAATAACCGGTCGTCGACTCTTCATTGCCAGGCCCAGGGCAAAGAATGCAGCACTGCGCTCATCAATCTGCACCCAGGTTTTTATTTCAGCATGGCGTTCACAGGCAAGTGTGAGTGGTGTTGATCGAGAACCCGGTGATACCACTGCATGCTGCACACCAGACAATGCATAACTATGGATAATCGACAGGCTCCAGGTGTAATTTAACGATCCTGAATCCATGTTTTCGAGCACTAGAGCAGATCCAGAATTGCGTTCAATTTCAGTTCTGTTTCCTGCCACTCCATGTTCACGTCTGATTCGGCTACCAGGCCTGCACCGGCATATACATTGATCCTTGTTTGATTGACAAGTGCGCAACGAAGCAAAACAGAAACTTCACCACTTTGATCACCGCTCATCAGGGAAAATGCGCCTGCATACCAGCCGCGCTTGTGTTTCTCATTTTCTCTAATCCAGTTAACCGACTCGGTACTTGGAAAACCTGCTATCGCCGGAGTGGGATGTAACCGTTCTGTTAGTGACAAAACCGTCTGGCGGGAAGTGAGTCTGCCACTTACGGGGGTTTCCAGATGATAAATATTACGCAGCTTTCTTAGTTGAGGAACAGGCGGCAAGCTCAAAGTCTGACATACAGGCTCCAGGCGAGAACAAATATCTTCAACAATGATGGCATGCTCTTCCACTAGCTTGGGCGACAGAACTGGGTGGTTTTCATCATCAGTGATGGTTTGCCGTAGCTCCTCTTCGGTCAGGGTTCCACCAATCGCATCACTTTGCACCTGCCCTGCATGCAAGGAAAGCAGGCGTTCCGGTGAGACTGCAATGAACTGACTGGCATTGTCTACATAACTGATAATAGTACAATCCGGATAACGCTCAGCGAGTGCAGACAATAACAAGCGAGCATCAAAAGAGGGTTTAGCTTCACACAGGTACCTGCGGCTGACAACAAGTTTCCTGAATTGCCGCTGCCTTATCGCATCTATGGCCTTTTCAGCGGCATGAAACCAGTGCTCTTTGTTCACTGCATCATCTGACGGGCAGACAACCCTGTCGTCATTTTCAGTGTTAGTGGGCGGATATGCTGAATATTCTTCCAGCAGGCTTGTGAAACTATCAAGCTGGGACCGCAAATCGGAATTTACATCAATATTGAAAGTAATTGAATTACTGCCCTGCTTTGATTCAATGAGCAACCTGGGGACACATAAAAATGCGTTTGGTAATGCTGCCCATTCTTCAGACATAGCATCTTCTGCATCGAACGCGAAAGCCATATAAGCCGTTGGTGGTTCCTGCCATTGTTGACAGTACTGCAGGTAGTTCTGCTCCAGATGATTTAAACGATTCTCACCCTCTGCCGTCAGGTAGAATAATTTCCCCAGCCCTATAGCACTATATTCTTCATTCGGGCGGGACCAGTAAGCATGATTTATTTCACTGCCGGGAAATAGAGTGATTTCTGAGGTAATAGATAAATTAATACTCACAAATGCATGTTGAATTCCTTTGCCTGAGAGAAAGGCAAATTCCTTCTCGCAGCCTTCGATTATTTTATCAAAATCAAGCATACTTCAGAGACAACACTATTAATAAATCACGCATTACAACAATCTTAATCCAGCTCTAAATTCAGCCACGCACTTTATCCTATCTGACTAGCTCATAACACCGTGTTAGGATACATTCCTTAAAAAACAACATTAATCTCAGGTTATATATGAACGACATTATCAAGTGGCAGGAAGTAGACAATCTCGGCTTTCAGGATGTCCTCTATCACCAGGCTGAAGGCCTGGCAAAAATCACCATAAACAGACCTGAAGTTCGAAATGCTTTTCGACCTGAAACTGTAGAAGAACTCAGCCAGGCATTCCGGCGTGCGCATCTGGATGCTGACATTGGCGCTATTATACTTACAGGTGCAGGAGACCTTGCCTTTTGTTCAGGTGGTGACCAGAGAATCCGCGGTGATAGCGGGTATCGAAACTCCCAGGGAGTAGAACACCTCAACGTACTGGAACTTCAGCGCCAGATTCGCACCCTGCCTAAACCTGTCGTAGCCATGATAGCCGGCTATGCTATTGGCGGCGGCCATGTACTCCACCTTATCTGCGATCTATCCATAGCCGCAGAGAACGCCCGCTTTGGTCAAACCGGCCCTCGCGTTGGCAGCTTTGATGGTGGCCTCGGCTCAGGTCTACTTGCACGTACCGTGGGTCTGAAAAAAGCCAAAGAAATCTGGTTCCTTTGTCGCCAGTACAATGCTCAGCAAGCTCTCGACATGGGACTAGTCAATACAGTAGTCCCGCTGGCAGAACTGGAAAACGAAACCGTCACCTGGTGTCGTGAAATGCTGCTAATGTCTCCGACAGCTTTGAGAGTATTAAAAGCCGCCTTTAATGCAGATACTGATGGACTAGCCGGAATTCAGGAATTAGCCGGCAATGCGACAGCACTGTATTACCAGACTGAAGAAGCGCAGGAAGGACGAGATGCCTTTGTTGAGAAACGCCCTGCAGATTTTGCGAGTTTCCCTCGCCGCCCATGAACCGTAGCACCCAATGGCTGCTGGCTATACGCCCAAAGACTCTGGGAATTTCCATTGCACCCGTTATTGTAGGCACTTGTCTTGCTTGGGCAGAAACTTCGCATATCAGCTGGCTGGCTGCTTGCGCTGCACTAGCAGGTGCTTTATTAATCCAGATCGGTACAAACCTTCACAACGATGCCGCTGATTTCGAACGAGGTGCAGACACCCGGGAACGGATGGGACCTGCTCGTGCCGCGGCGCAGGGATGGTTCAGCGCGAAACAGATTAAGCAGGCAGCATATATCGCTTTCAGCCTGGCGTTTATTCCCGGCATTTACCTGGCATGGATAGGTGGCTGGCCAATTATTATTCTCGGGCTGCTTTCACTCACTGCAGGCTATAGCTATACCGGTGGCCATAGACCCATTGCCTACAGCGCATCCGGAGAAGTTTTTGTTTTTATTTTTTTTGGCCTGACTGCAGTTTTAGGCAGTTACTATATACAAACAATGACACTTTCTTTGAACGTTTTTATCGCTGCTGTCGCGATAGGACTTCTGGCCGCCGCCGTACTACTGGTTAACAATTACCGTGACCTGAAAACTGACCAGAAAGCGGGCAAACTCACGTTGACGCATTACCTGGGCAGGAAACGGGCAAAATTACTCTACCTGGTGTTAATGCTGATGCCGTTCCTGTTGCCAGCTTTTATCAGTGGTGCCCTGCCTGGAAAATGGTTATTTATAGCCGCATTACCTTTCAGCATAATACTGATCTATAAATTTTTTACTCAAACACCAGGCCCTGCTTTCAACACGCTGCTGGCTCAAACTGCACAATTGCAATTGTTCTACAGCGTATTGATGGGCCTTGGTTTACTGCTATAAGATGCAAATTAATGCGGTAAATATCATTCCCTACAAGCTACCACTAAGACAAAACTGGATTACAAGCAATTACCACCTTTCCTCACGTTCAGGTTGGCTGATTGAAATAACCACAGACTCAGGCAATTCCGGCTATGGTGATTGTGCGCCGTTGCCTTCTGCCGGGACCGAGTGGCCACAACAGGCCTATCACTTCCTGCAAAGGTATCGTGACAAGAATCAGCATGGTAGTGCTGTAGAAGCACTGCAGAATCTACCGTTGGCACATGCTACACCTGCAGCCCGCAATGGCATAGAAACTGCTCTGCTTGACCTGATCAGTCAAGCAGAAAAGAAAACCTTGCGATGCTGGCTTAATCCGTTTTCGCGCAACAATATTCAGCTCAACAGTATGATTGGTATACTAGATAAAGACTGTGGACAGCAGGCGATGCTGTCAGTATCGCAGGGCTTTCAAGTGCTTAAATTGAAAGTGGGTGTCAATGAGGTAGAAAATGACATCAAATACCTCGAAGAATTGAGTGCACAACTACCTGACCATATTAGATTAAGACTGGATGCCAATGGTGCTTGGGATTTTAAGCAGGCAGCGATGTTTATCAAAGCCACTCATCACCTGGCTGTAGAATCTATAGAAGAGCCCCTGCAGGAGCCGGAACTGGTCTCCCTATGCAAGCTACAGCAAAGTACTTCGATTGCTTTAGCACTGGATGAATCGATTGGCAGTTTTGACCGCAATACCCTGTTAAAGTCACAGGCTGTAAAACGACTGATAATTAAACCTATGGCTCGTGGTGGCCTGTTAAGCTCACTGGCTCTTGCCAGGGATGCCGCATTGCATAAAATGGAAACAGTGGTTACCAGCACCATTGAAAGTGCCATTGGCCTGCAGGCAGCAGCACAACTTGCTGCGGCCTTAGACGAACCAGAAAACGGTTTGGCACATGGGCTGGCAACGAGTGAATGGCTGCTTGATGATGTTGCACCAACAGCTGAAATAATCCGTGGAACACTAACACTGCCTGAACTAACCGGGCTCGGGCTCTCACCCTCTATAGACTATAAAAGACTATAAACATGCAGACTTATAATTATCACTTCACCACGACTATCCATGACATCGATGCCGCCGGTGTACTTTTTTTTGCCCACCTCTATCGTCATGCACACGATGCCTATGAAGCATTCATGTCTGATATCGGTTTCAGCCTGGACGAGATTATAAGGAATAATAGTAAACTGCCCCTGGTACACAGCGAGGCCGAGTTTCTTCAGCCTATAAGACATGGTGACAGGGTTGCTATCGTGCTGCAGATAAAAAATATCGGCATCAGCTCATTTACTGTTAATTATCGCTTTACCGGAGAGCAGGGTAGACAGCTTGCAACTGCATCAACCACTCATGTGCATCTTGATGCGGATGGTAAAAAAAACAGCGCCCTGCCTGATGCATTGCACACTGAGCTGTCCAAGTATCTTTCTGAATAAGTATCTTATTGTCGAATAATCTGCCGAAGTTTACTGCGATCAATCTTGCCCATACTGTTAAGCGGTAAGCGGTCAATCGGCATAAAGATGCGTGGGCAAATAACCGAGGGCAGTTGCTCACGTGCCCAGGACTCAAAACGGCTGGCATCAAAGCTGCCCGCTTCATAAACTGCAACCAGCCTGTCTCCCCAGACGGGATCGGTTATGGCTGTGACTGCCACTCGCCCAATGCCGGTAAACTGCTCCAGCTGCTGTTCAACTTCACGAGGGTGTATCGTCCTGCCTGCCGATACCAGGGCTTCGTCTGAGCGGCCGCTGACAAAAAGTGTTCCGTCTTCATCCAGACGGCCCGAATCTCCAGTTGCAAAGGTGTTATCAATCAAACCTGAGCCAGGCGACAGGTCCGGATTGGCATAGCCGGACATCAGCGCAGCACCACAAACACGGATATTGCCCTCATTGTTTGCTACTGAAATGTCAAATCCATCCAGTGCATGGCCTACTCTGCCCGCTACCATGCCAGCATCTGCCGCTGCGTCATATGCGCACAGGGAGGCTGTTTCGGTCATCCCATAACTGATCACCAGAGGCCAGCCTGCTTGACGTGCCCTCTCAGCCAGTGTTGGAGACAGCGCTGCTCCACCAATCAGTGCGACACGTAAAGTGCCAGGGGGGCTGGCATCGCAGGAAATATCTAGCAAGTGAGAAAGCATAGCGGGGACAAGGGAAACATGCGAAATTGAATAACGGTGCAAATCCTGCCAAACCTGCTGAGCTTTAAAACCCTGCTGCAGCACCATCGATGCAGCAGCAATGTGACATCGATAGATAATTGATAGCCCGGCAATATGATACAGGGGAAGACAATTGAGCCAGCAGTCATTCGCCTGCAGTCCAAGTGAAGCATTCACTGCCACGGCGCTGGCCTCTATTGCTGCAGCGGATAACATGACCCCTTTCGGTTCACCGCTGCTGCCACTGGTAGCGACAATCAGCTGGATTTTGGAACTGTTGCGTCCAGTTGCATCTCTTATTATCTTGCCCGGCGCTAAAGAATAAAACATCTGTTCATCAATCACCGTTGTTTCAGAAGACGTGTCCAGGCCTGTTGTATCAGTAATGACAAAATTGCATCCACACTGACTCAGTAACTGCTGTAATCGTGGCCCGGTTAATTCTGGACTCAGCATTAACAGCGGTTGATTTATCTGAGAACATGCCTGAACAATAAGAAAGCTTAGCCAGACGTTGCCGGATGACAGGCCGATAACTTTTTGATCTCCGCAGCAGCTGATTAAATCTATAACCCGGGCAAGGTTTATCTCCAGTTGCTGATATGTAGTGCTGTCTCCGCATAGCCATAGTGCCGTAGCTTCTGGATCGCGCATCTTCTTATTCCAGGAAAAGTGGGTTTATATAAAGGCCTGTATGTTTAATCGGCATAGTTTGAAACTACAGCCAGCCCGATCTGCCGTATGAAACAAGTAAATGACTATAAGTTAACATTGATTCTGCTACAAATCATCGATCCCTGCATAAGCCTGCTATGATTACTCCCCAGAGTCTAGTGTCACTATTAACATGCAAAAGATGAGATCATGCAGGTGAAATATTTTCAGATTTTTATGCTGATTACAGGCTGGCTGCTGGCTCTGCCCAATGTCACGGCAGCAGAGATGGATAACCGATCCGGCTGCCTGCTGTGTCACGCCAATAAAACCAGCGGCTTTTCTGACAAACATGCCTTTGCATCAAAGCAGTGTACGATATGCCATAAAGGCGACAATACGGCCAGTGAACTGCCCGCAGCACACAAGGCAATGATTGCCTACCCGGGTGACTTAAAGCATGCTGAAACAGCCTGCGGGGCCTGCCACTCAAAGCGTGTACGTGATGTCACTCATAGCCTGATGAACACTGGCAAAGGCATTGTCGCTTCGACACGTCATGCGTTCGACGAACCGCTACAGAATGAAAACGCTAGTGGCTTCAATTCACTCGCCCATACTCCTGCTGACAGTTTGTTGCGCAAGCTCTGTGCAAGCTGTCACATGGGCAACAGCAAATCAGCACATGCGCTGGATGTGACACGTGATCGAGGTGGCGGCTGCAGTGCCTGTCACATCAACAGTTACCCGAAAGATCAGCACCCTGCCCTTAGCTCACGAGTTGAAGACGGTCGCTGCTTCGGCTGTCATTCTCGCTCTGGGCGGATCTCTCTGAACTACGCCGGGCTGGCTGAAACCATTCCTGCTGATGAAAGTCCGGCTAGCCAGGCCGATACGCTACAGCTGGCCGATGGCCGCCCTGTCGTCCGGCGCCCTGCGGACATTCACTACAATGCTGGCATGGGGTGCATAGACTGCCATACATCAACCGGGCTGATGGGTGGCAACGATAACACGCGGCATCAACAGCAGGCAGTCGACATTCGCTGTACTGACTGCCACAAAAACGAATCAGCAAAGACTTCTTTATCTTCCTGGCCGGAGAAACACGACAGCCTGAAACAATATGTTAAAGCGGACACATTATCAGAGCAGTTATTTCTCACAACAGCCATCAGCGGCACCCCGTTATGGAATATCAGCCTGGATGCAAATGACAGCATGCTACTGTATCCAAAACTTGGAGGCCCTGCCCTGCCAGTCCCTGCATACTCGGCAGCCAGCCATACGCTATCGAAAGAACACGCGCGTTTACATTGTTCTGCATGTCATAGTCAGTGGGCTCCGCAATGCTACGGCTGTCATACAGAGTATGACCCGCAAGGCACACAGAAAGACCATCTGCTGCAGAAGCAGACTGCAGGGCGCTGGATAGAACAGCGCTGGGATGTGCGCAGCGACTTACCTCCGTTAGGTATTACAGCGGAAGATAAAATCAAGCCTTTCGTCCCGGGCATGATCATGACGATTGCACACCCTGACTGGCCATCAGTAAAGTTCAAACGGCGCTTTGCCCCGAGTGAACCTCACACCACAGGAAAGTCACGCAGCTGCGAATCCTGTCACCGCTCTCCTGTGGCACTCGGCCTTGGCCACGGTGAACTGGGTAAGACTGGCAGCAAGTGGGGATACATGGCTTCGGCCGAGACCTTGATTGATGGCTTACCTGCTGACGCCTGGACTTCCTTCGATCAAGTTGCATCTGGCCAAGCACCTTCCTCTGATGAAAACAGGCCGTTTAGCTATGCTGAAATAATACGTATTCTGAATGCCCTGTAGCAGAATTCATAGTCTGTTCGAATATGTCTGAAACAGAGTAAATTTTCAGCACGACAGGCCTTGACTTATTCAAACATCGCTTAAGTTATTGACGTAGATCAAAAATATTTTTTCTTAACAAGAGTATCATTAAGGGGCTATAAAAAATATTTGTCTAATGTGGATGATCTCCTATAAACATCAGGAGGGACAGATACCAGCTTTTGTTATCTATTACGAGGATTGTAAAAATGTTCAAGAAACTATTCATTATCCTTTTAGCCATCGGTTTTACCGGATCAGTGTATGCCGAAGTGCTCAAAGGCCGCATCAGTACCAAATCTAAGAAAGCGGGAACGCTACAGATAGAAATCAAGAAGAAAGGCCCAGCCGTAATCCGCATTGGCCCCAATACGGTTTTCGAAGGTGCTAGCGGCATCAAGGAACTGAACCCACCAGACCTGATCCAGGTAGACCAGGAACCGGGACAACCGGCAAAAAGCATCAAGAAGATCATTTTCGGATTGCCTGCTGGCCTCGAAATTAATAGAGATGAACTGCTCGCAATCATGAATGGTGGCGAAAAGTACTACCTGT
>JASJFV010000263.1:0-5548 GCA_033791885.1 Gammaproteobacteria bacterium
ATCAATGCCGAGAGACAGCGCCAGCAGGTAATAATGAATAATGACATTTAGCTGCAGTAATACTGACAATGCCAGGGCGGAAAACAGCACAGCGGGTTTGTCATTGTAGACGGCAAAAACATCGAAAATTTTTTCTAATACCCTTTTTACAGTACCTACGACTCCAGAGAGATCTTTTGAATGCAAATACTGACTGATAGCTGCGGCCTGGAAAAACAAGATGTAGATAGCGGTAAATCCGGCAAATACTGCTGCGACAATCCATAGCTTGATAGACGGAATAAAAGACACCTCAATCGAACTCGTCAACAAGGCCAGCAGGGCGAAAATGAAAAGGGTGAAGATTCCGAATAATCGGTCGATGAATACAATAGAAACGGACTGTGTCTTACCACCGCCCATCTTCCAGGTATCGTAGGCGCGCATGGCATCTCCGCCTATAGTAGATGGCAGGAAATTATTGAAAAATATGGCCACCATCATCGATTTTACCAGGGTAAAAAATCCTGCTGTCACGCCTTGCACTGCAAGCAGAATTTTCCATCGCAAGGCGATAATGCACATTCCGACAAAGTAAAGTAAAAAAGCAGCCGGAATCAATAACTTATCTGCCCTGGCAAAGGCCTGCCAGACATCATCAAGATTAACTTTGCTGACAATCACGCCGATCAGGCTGATTGCAATTAACACCTTGAGAAAAATAAGTATCTGGTATTTTTTATTAGTCATGGATTTAGAAGAATAATATTTCCGTTAATTCACTCTGTTATCATTTTTATCATGCATAGCGTCATGACAAGAAACCCAGGCAGGTAGCATCCTCTATATAGAGGTGAGATGCTGCATTGCTTTCAAAATGACGAGGATGGTAATTAACTAAGCCAGCCGGAGTGATATTAGCATGAGGGACTGGTCTTTTCGCAGAATGGGGCAACTTCTGGCTTAAGTAAATCAGCTAAAACAAGCGATTCTGGCTGAACGTTCACTGCGATTGGCCGGTCTCAGCGTAGTGTGTCCGCTGCAATTATTGGACACAGATTTTTATTGCATCATAAGCATCTTTGCTTATGTGGAATTGGGGAATGATAACTGCGCACAGCAAGATATTGAATTCTCAGCCAAGGGTAAACGCTGAGTACGGCAGGAATAACCAGGAGATTAACTAGAAGATAAAAAAATACCCCCCCCTGCGAACTGCAAGGGGAAGTGAAGTGCTTGATGATTGCTCACCAAGAGGATAAGGAGGATGTCTGTAACGCCCGCTACAGAAATACTCGCGGCTAATATTAAGCTCGAACAAGCTGACTGTCTATTGTGGAGAATACGTAGAAATGGTGAAAAATATCTATTTCTTATGAGAATAAGGCCGCTAAATTGCCTTTCTGGTGATGACTGCCTGAAATCCCTGTCGAGCAGATGCTGTTAATAATTTCAGCTTAATTGAGAATCTGCCCAATATTACAGAGATCAGCTACGCGCACCAGTTCCGGGAGTGATTGCACCTTCATTTTTTGTATCACTTTCGATCGATGAACTTCAACAGTACGTATGCTGACTTGTAAAGTAGCAGCGATTTCCTTGTTCATATTTCCCTGCACCATTAATCTCATTACTTCCTGCTCTCGTGGAGTGAGAGCTTCATAGTTGGCCTGGGCGTTGCGTGTGCGGAGAGTCATCTCAGACTTTTCGATGGAATGATCGTAGGCCTCCTCGACTGCACTTAGAAGATCTTGATTGCTGAATGGCTTTTCCAGAAATGACACAGCACCCGCCTTCATTGCCATGACAGAAAGCTGAATATCACCATGGCCGGTAATAAAGATGATCTGTATGCCGATATTCATATCCTTCAGTGTTGACTGTAGTTCAAGACCTGACATACCGCCCATGCGAAGATCAAGTACCAGCACAGCTTCAGTAGAGTCATGATAAGCGGCCAGGAAGGATTCGGCTGAATCAAACCTGTCGACTTCGTACCCCTGACCTTCAAGAAAAAAGCTCAGTGCATGACGAACGGCCGCATCGTCATCAACAAGATAAATTTTGCACTTTTTACTCTGCATGGCCAGACTCATAAATTGGAAGTTCGAAACCAAATTTAGCGCCATCCTGGTACTGCTCATCAATCCAGAGCCTCCCTCCATGTGCTTCAATAATTGAGCGGCTGATTGACAGTCCCAGTCCCATACCTGATTTTTTACTGGTCTGAAAAGGATCAAATGCCATTTTAATAATATCCGAACCCAGACCCGGCCCATTATCCGTTACGGTCAATTCGATAGCATTATCTGCTTTTATGCAGGTTTGCAGAGTCAATTTTGCCTGATCGATTCCACCATCCTGAATGGCTTCCATGCTATTCATCACAAGATTGAGCACTACCTGTTCAATCTGTATCTTATTGGCCAGCACCTTTTGCCCATGACTAGCGGAAATCGTGTCTATTTCGATACCGCTATTTTGTATTTCCCAGCTGACAAATTTAACTATCTTGGACGTCAGCACATCAATATCAACAGGTTCCTTGGAACCATCCTCCTTGCCGACAAATCCCCTTAAATGCTTGATTATTCCACCAGCTCTGTGGGCCTGCTCAGTTGCACGAAGGAGGATATCCTTGAGTTCTCCATTTGCTGATGGCAGCTCGGCGATCATTGAAGTGGCTGACTCACAATAGCTGCCGATAGCGGTTAATGGCTGATTCAGTTCATGTGCCATACCTGATGCCATTTCACCCATTGTATTCAACCTGAGGAAGTGTGCTGATTCACGTAAATGCTGCTTCACCTCTTTCTCGTTCTTTTTTCTTTCAGTTATATCTCTGCCTTCAGCAATAATCAGCTGTGGATGGCCTTCATCGTCATTAACCGGTTGTAATGTAATGTCTACTGTTACATCTGTGCCATCGTGTCGCTTCAATTCCAGTTCAAGATGGACAAGCTTTCCAAGAACTGCGCTTACAATTGCCTCGTACATAGGCCGCATTTCATTCAATACGTTTCCCATCGACATCGCATAACAGAAGGATTTTCCAGTAACTTTCTCTTCTTTACGGCCGATAAATTCGAGCAATGTCCGGTTTGATTCAAGAATATTTCCTTCGGGGTCGAGGACACAGATAAACTGAAAAGTCGAATTAAACAGGGTGCGGAATCTTCTCTCGCTAGTAGCCAGGGCATTAGCCGCCTGCCTGTTCACTGTCACATCACGCTGGATTATCATGAAACTGGTGAAGTCACCTGTTTCATCAGGAACGGCTGTTGCTGCACATTCCATGTTTATGACACGCTGGTCTTTGCAGACGAATTCAATGTCTGACCTGCTATTACCCTGTTCTTTCAAATTTGGAAATGTACAGTCACATATCCGCTTTGAATCATCAGTAAAGAACTCTTTGAGATTCTTGCCAATAATCTCACCGATGCTGTATCCGGAGTTCTCAATGGCATACCTGTTGGTTTGCAGAATCAGCCCTTCGGCGTTAATCACGAAGATAAACTCAGGCGCTGTATCAAACAGGGTCTGCATACGTTGTTCCGTTTCCTGCATTGATAAGAGCTCAACTTCACGCGTTCTCTCTTCAACACGTGCTTCGAGCTCATTTTCAATACGATTGCGTCGGTTAATTTCGCCGCGAATTCTTGTTGCCACCCATCCGGCAATTAATCCGCTAATAAGTAATCCAATGGCAAGAAGAATCAGCGAGTTCGCACTTTCTGACTTCACATCAATCCTGGTTGATCTCAATTCCTGATTATTCTGAACATTCTGTAATACGATAAACTGGTTCATCAGGTCCATAGCACTGTCCTGAGATGGCGAAGCCTCTTCATAGAACATTTTTTTGGCAGCAGGGTAATCATCGTCAGCCATCAGTTTCATTATCTGGCCCTGCAGAAAACCGGTATTCACAGACTGGTTATGCTGTTGATCGAGAAGGTCAATTTCCTCATCTGTTAACGGAAGCTCACGCAGCCGCTTACTCAATAAGAGATATTGGCTGGCGATCTGGCTCATTCTCAGGACCTGATCATCGAATAGAAATGGGTCTTCGCGAAGAAGCATAGCCTGCAGTGTCAGCGATCTTTGCCTCGCAAGGTCGAGAATATTATTCATCATCGACAATTGCACATTGTGGACGCCAACCACCCGGTCAAGATGCTTTGCAGTATTATTCAGATAAGAGGTGTTGATCAGCACTATAGTGATCATCAGCCCAACAATCAGGGCGAATGCAGCACCAATTTTACCTTTTATTTGATTTTCGCTAGACATCTATCAACGTCTCCCAAGAACAATCGACTAACCAGTATAATAGCGAATCATGGCCAGGCCCTGCTTAACATTTTCTGACAGACTTTTGTATAACCATTGCAATTGACCGGCCGAGAGTAACTCACAAACGAAAATACAGGAGGCTGCTTTAGAACCAGCGATAGAGAAATTACGCTTTCGCTGCAAATGTTCTGATTTAGAAAATTGAGACTAGCCCGACCTCAACTTGCTGTCCATTGTGGATACTACGTAGATAAGCAGAAAATATTTATATATTACAACGGGTTGATTAAATAGCACAAGCCAGGCCCGGCGAAGAACGGAACCCTGAACTAAGGGCTATACGAGTTAAGTCAACTCACGCGCAGGAATGAAAAATAAAAATTTGGCATTTTTGACAACTGGATCACACAACCTGGTTCAAGATGACAGGTTTTTTGGACCTGTAATACCACAGGCAATAGAGTGCAAGGCCGGTCAATACACCGGTCATGTCTATCATTACATCTGTAACAGACGGTCCCCTGTCACGGACAAATATCTGAATACACTCCGTCAGCACCGCAAGGGTAAACAGGTCATAGATTTTCTGGCGAACACGCCTGTCAGGATAAGAGAAAAGCAGGAAAACTGTCGCCACTGTGAAAAACAGGTAATGCATCAAGACGAAGAAGTAGGTCGTTTTTCCCGTTAAAACCTGCGATTCAATAACAGCGGCCTTGCCCTCTCCAGTCACGTCCACAGCGCTCGTGGAATGATTTTCGAACAGACTTGACGCAATGGTCATCCATTCTTTCAATAGGCCATAAAGCGTGCTTTTAAGTGCATTGGGCATCGCCGTGAAAAAAATGATCAATACAATCGCACCGAGGGCAAGCAACCCTGCCCTGCCGCCCCGGTTTTGCGCATAAGGTAAAAACACCCAGGCCAGAAAGCCCAGGGCAGCAACGATCATAACAGGCTTGAGAAAAAGCCAGCTATCTTTGTACTCGGCTGCATAAAGTTGAAGACCTTTAACATCGAGAACACCGGATGTCTTGCTCAACTGGATCTGCAGTTTCATTCGATCAATGCCGGGGTAAGCATGAAACAGCTCGCTGTATTCCCGCCAGTCCGTTGATCCAGTCAGACTAAACAATGTATGAGGGCGATTATAATCCGCTTTATTCAAACCTTCAGGGTAGGAAACCAGCACCACACGACCACTATTCCATGATTTCTTACCAACTGTAATCGAGCTTGAACTGGCCTGTGCCGCCAGCACGACGTCTTC
>JASJFV010000264.1:0-5045 GCA_033791885.1 Gammaproteobacteria bacterium
GGTTAAAGGCTAAAGGTGAAAGGAAGATGAAGATCATAAATTCATCGCGGCGGGGACGCCGCTCCTACAGTTGGGAGATTGCCGTGCTTCGGTGCTCGTGACCGTAAGGACGGCGTAGCCTTCCTGCAGGAAATGACCGAAGGGTGCTATGACGGTGTGGGGTAAAACCAGAAAGGTTAAAGGTTAAAGAGGAAAGTTTTACGATTTACGTTTTATGCTTTATCTTTTACGTAACACCTAAATCGTAATACGTAATACGTTTTAATACTTCATCGCGGCGGGGACGCCGCTCCTACGAAATAATGATATGTGTTACTTAAGATCAAATACTGGATTCCTGCATTCGCCGGAATGACGTGATGTTTTTGAAAAAGGAGAAAACTAGAATCCGCAGGATGTCTCGCCGCTTTTCTCGATCCAGCCATGGATCATCTTTTTTGTTGTCAAACCACTTGAGCAGTTGCCGTCTTTATCTATTACGATAACGCCGCCCCTGCCATTCACTTTTCGCCTCAGGTATTCAATACCAGCTGCCGTTGCCTGTTGGGCATCCATTCCCTTCATGTACATGAAATCGGATATTGTTTTAGAAATCACTGAACGCATGAAATCTTCTCCAAAACCTGTTGCTGAAACTGCACAGGTCTCGTTATCAGCATAAACACCGGCACCGATGATGGGTGAGTCTCCCACCCGGCCCTCTCGCTTGTTAACGACACCACCTGTTGAGGTAGCCGCTGCCAGGTTGCCTTGTGGATCACGGGCGATGGCACCGATGGTGCCATATTTCTGGTCCTCTGTATCTTCTTCAGACTCATCATGGTCCAGCATGATTTTATGGTGGAGACGTGCCTGGCGGAGTTGCTCGACCCGGTCTGGTGTATAAAAATAATCCTCTGGTACACGCTGCATACCTTCATGATCGGCGAAACGCATTGCACCATCTGATATAAGCATCACATGCTCACTTTCTGTCATGACCAGTCGTGCCAGTTGTATTGGATTGGCAATATTTTCAACTGCTGCAACGGCACCTGCGGAGAGGTCGCGTCCATCCATAATCGCCGCATCCATTTCGACCTTGCCATTTTCATTAAGCACTGAGCCGCAACCGGCATTAAAGACAGGATCATCTTCCAGCAACGATGCGCAGGCTTCCACAGCCTGTAAAGCAGAACCGCCCAGTTCCATGACATTACGGCCATGTTCGAGTACCTGGCGGATGCTTTCGAGATAGCGAAGTGCGGTTTTGTTGTCCTTGACGTTATCCAGCGCCCCGGCGCCACCATGGACCATCAGGGAATATGTACCTGTTGTTGTCATTGATTGTTCAGATAGAGTTTATTGTGTGGGGCATTCTCACATAAACCTGAATAAAATTCTGCACCAGGACAGTATTCAGAGCCTGTGCATCAATTCATCCTTGAGTGCTTCCTGGTATTCAGGAGAGCCAGCCAGAAGCAGTACAAGTTTTCCCTTTATCAAGGTACCCCAGTTGACTATGACCAGCCCTTCTCCTGTCTTCATATTGAATTCAAGATCCCGCAGGTTCAGGTCTGAGAAATTCCTGTGTTTGGTTTTAAACGTAAGCGCACTCCATTCAGGAATGTCGAGTTTTTGCGCAATGACGGTTGGATAGGAGGCACCGTTAAACCGAGGAGTGCATTCTATGGCGCTAAACCTGACCCCATCATCGGTTTGAATAACAGCGACATCAAAGGCGAATATGCCCTTAATACCACGGTCTTTTAACCAGCGCGCCATTGGTTCAACAACATCCCAGGGCGCATAGCTCGATGGATATCGATTTCCCTGGTGAGCACAGCCTTCAAGAACCTGCTCACTGGCAGCCATCCTGAGGAGTCTGTCATTAATAACGCGGTATTGTAAATTCAGGAAAACATCTGTCTTTACCTCTTCCTGCAACTGCACCGGGACATCACTGTCGAACTTCTCCATTGCACTGCGAAGTTCTTCGCGGTTCGCACATCGGTATATTCCAACCCCTGATACGGAAATAGCCGCCTTGAGATAACAGGGCATGTTGAATGAAACTATATCCATCTCGCTAATTTCATCCACCCTGTCGAAGCACTGTGTCTGGGGCACGATGACACCCAGTTCATCTGCAAGCTGCATGAAATTGTTTTTTGAATTTATAAAATCAACGGTTTCCATCCAGTCGGGATCGTCCCAGACTTTGCCCTCTTCCGGGCCAAAAAAGAACACAGACGGATTGTATCCCTCATAAGCAGAAAGTTGATCAAGACTTAGATCCCAGATGACGTTCTTGCTGTGACTGAGGCCTATCCGTGAATAATGGCTGCTGATGTCCTGCCACATCGGTTTGAGTTTAGGGTGTAGCTGAATATAGTCCCCGGGTTCTGTAAGGCCCAGTGCACGACTTGAATAGAGATCATTGCCTACTACGCCTTCTGCGGTACAGCGCATAATGTCATGATTGACGATATAGCACCCCGCAGAGAGATATCCATGACTGTGTTTTATAAACATCACACATCCTCATTTAGTTATCTTAATAGAAATAAGGAAATGCAGTATTTGTGCCAGCATGTTTTATATTAAAATTCAGTGGCTTACGGTTTGAATATAAATTTCACTATGCACAATTATGTGGCAAGAATGATGATTGGTGTGTCACCGTGGTGCAAATCGACGCTGTGATTTTCAGTATTTCCCTGATGAGCGGTGGGTCAGACTGCATAGATTTAAGCAGTTCTGATGTCGTCTGTTGGGCGACCGCAGACGTTTTAAAAGTGCTTGAAGCAAACCCGCTGCTATCTCAAAAAAAACCGCCCGAAGGCGGTCCATTAATAATGTCGGCTTACGGCCAGAAGCCATCTTACCCAGATCCTGTTTGCAGCTGCTCAGCGTCCAGCTAACGGCCCGCTCGAGGTAATATCATCTTCAACCATATCGGTGTAGCTGGCAAAGTTTTCATGGAAAAGCTCGGCCAGCCTGTTTGCCTGGCGGTTGTATTCGCTGACATCACTCCATGTCGAGCGCGGATCAAGCATTTCATCCGGCACGCCCGGGCAGTGCTTCGGAATACTCAATCCAAATATCGGGTCGCTGATCATTTCTGTGTCATCCAGTGCCCCTGTGAGGACAGCATCAAGCATGGCACGTGTATGGTGTATATCCATACGTTCGCCGACACCATAAGGTCCACCGGACCAGCCCGTGTTAATTAACCAGCAATCCGAATTGTGCTCAAGAAGATATTCTCCCAGTAGTTTGGCATAGATACCAGGATGCAGTGACATGAAGGGCGCTCCAAAACAGGTACTGAAAACTGCCTGCGGTTCTGTAATCCCTTTTTCTGTTCCTGCCACCTTGGCTGTATAACCAGAAATAAAATGATACATGGCCTGATTAATTGACAGGCGGGAAACAGGCGGCATGACACCAAAAGCATCACAGGTGAGCATAATCACATGCTGAGGATGCCCGGCAATGCCGGGATAGATGGCATTGGGGATGTGAGTAATAGGATATGCGGCTCGTGTATTTTCAGTAAGGTCTGAATCATCCAGGTCGAGGTCCCGGTTCCTGAAGTCCATGCCGACATTCTCAAGGATAGTGCCAAACATTCTTGTCGTGGCATATATCAGTGGCTCACGTTCTTCCGAGAGATTGATTACTTTTGCATAACAACCGCCCTCCAGGTTGAATATACCGTTGCTACCCCAGGCATGTTCATCATCGCCAATCAACTTACGCTTTGGATCTGCCGAGAGCGTTGTTTTGCCGGTACCTGAGAGACCGAAAAACACTGCCACGGAACCTGAATCATCGACATTCGCAGAGGCATGCATCGACATGACACCCTGCTGAGGCAACAGGTAGTTCATAACAGAGAAGATAGATTTCTTGATTTCACCGGCATATTGCGTACCACCAATCAGCACAATGCCCCTGCCGAAGTGGATAATCACAAAGGCTTCGGAGTTTGTCCCATCCATGGTAGGCATTGCATGCAGGTCAGGTACATGCAGAACGGTGAATTTAGGTTCTTCGACACCCAGTGTACGACCAAAATTTTCCGGCCGGATGAACATAGTCCGTGCAAACAGAGAATGCCAGGCATTCTTTGTGATGACTCGAATTGGCAGCTCGTAGTTGGTATCTGCACCGGCCAGGCAATCCTGAATAAATACTTCCTGTCCCTCGAGATAATGGCAGGCACGCTTGAACAACTCTTCAAAGTTCTCTTCGCTGATCGAGCGGTTTATCTTTCCCCACCAAACCTTGTCCCGGCTGCTTGGCTCATCAACGATAAACTTATCATTCGGTGCGCGACCAGTGAAGCTTCCTGTTCGCGTTACCAGTGGACCAAGGTGGGCCAGGTGCCCTTCCCTGCGTCTTATTGCGGCTTCATAAAGCTGTGCCGTGCTGTAGTTCCAATGATAGTGCTCAAGGTTTTTCAGCCCAAACTCGGCTAGCGTTTTTTCCAGCTGATCATAGCTCATGCGCATACCCCGTTATAAACATAAATGATAATTGCTCAGCAGACGTTGAATTTTCCAGGTAAAGGAATCCTCAGTGAAGGCTGAGTCACTTAAAGATGAACAATGCAAGGTTTGCGCCAGAGCAGTTATTGGTCATCGAAAAAATTCGATGGAGGAACCTAATCTATTGAATTTAATGTAATTACACTGAACAGCAGGGAATATGTAGCTGGAGACTGGCAAGCTAGAGATATCGCTGCATGTTCCACCTTAGTGCTTATACGCACCAGAATGATTTATTAAGTTACAAAGAAAGAGAGAACTTAAGGGGTACGTTTTATGTTTTACGTATTACGTAAAGACAAAGGCGAAAACATAGGACAAAGAAGGAAAGGTTAAAGGGGAAAGAAAGCTCAAGGTTTTTAAGTAATCGCGCCGGGGACGGCGCTTCCACGAAAGAATGTTACGTTTTATGATTTACGTTTTATGTGAGATCAAAATCTGGATTCCGGTATTCGCCGGAATGACGAGTGAAGAGAAAAGGTATAAGGCTTTATTTTTTCCCTTCAGAAA
>JASJFV010000265.1:0-2674 GCA_033791885.1 Gammaproteobacteria bacterium
TGAGATCAGCATACTGCCAAAGCGCATAATAGGCATATTGACGAGAACAAAAAGCTTGTTGAAGCTCACTCCTTCGCGTTGCTGTAATTCGCGTTTGTAGTCCACTTCCAGTTCTGATTGCGCAGGCGGCAGCGTTGCTCCCTGCGGGTTGTACATAAGATTCAGCACAAGACCGCTGTTGGGTTTGCCATAGCCAAATGAGTTCAATTTTCGCAATCCGCTGATGCTTGACTGGTAGACACCTTTACCACGTTGTGCCTCGACATTGTCCTTCAGGTAACAGGGTAAGGACGCCACTACTTCAACCTGGTTTGCGGCAAGAAATTCAGCTAAATCTTCCTGCCCCGGCTCATTCAAAATAGTAAGATTACAACGGTCAATTACATGTACACCCAGCTTTCTGGCTGCTTTGACCAGGTAGCGGAAATTCTCATTCATTTCCGGCGCACCACCGGTTAAATCCAAAGTTTTAATATTTGATTTATGTAAAAAAGAGATAAGCTGATCAACAGTATCAATTTCCATCTGCTCCTTACGCTTTGGCCCGGCATCGACGTGGCAGTGCTGGCAGGTCTGGTTACAGAGATAACCCAGGTTTACCTGTAAGGTTTCAAGTTGTGCTCTCTGTATAGTTGGGAAATCGGTTTCTTGCAGTAATGGTAAGGTTGCTAACATAATTATTCGTCAATTTTCATTATCTTCAGGGTAAAATTCTATTAATCCAGCTAACCAGCTTACGTGTACGATCGCTGAATAACTTTTCACCATAATAAGTGTTTACTGTTCTGCGACTGATCTGGGCTAATGTTGGATAGGCGTGTATTGTGGCTGAAATCTGACTGATTTTCAGCCCTGCCTGCATGGCCAGAACAATTTCATGTATTAATTCACCGGCATGTGGACCCAGTATCGTAGCACCAAGTATCTTTCCTTTGCGACAGACCAGTTTCATTTCTCCAGTAGTTTCTACTTCTGCCAGGGCACGGTCAATATCACGGAATGGAAAGCGCAGTACATCCACCGCTATCCCCTGCTCAGCGGCCTGCTGTTCAGTAATGCCTACTCTTGCCAATTCCGGGTCAGTGTAGGTAACCCACGGTACGACACGATAATCAGTTTTCTTTGGAAAGCGAAATACTGCATTGCTGATAACGATGCCTGCCTGGTACTCCGCCATATGGGTAAATGGATACGGTCCCGCTACATCACCACAGGCATAAATATGCTTGCATGAAGTGCGCAGTCGCCGGTCAACCTTGATGCCACGGTTATCATATTCGACACCCGCCTGCTCCAGCCCCATGCCATCGACATTCGGCTTCCGACCGACAGCAACAAGTAAGGCATCCGCTTCTATCAGGTTGTGACCTTTATCATCATGCTTGCACTGTATGTGATAATTATCATCAGACATTCCGACCTGTGTGGCCGAAGTCGAGGTGAGAATCTCAATACCTTCCTGTATTAATTGCTTACGCAGAGTGTCGCTGATCTCCGGGTCTTCCTGTGGAAGTATATGAGGTAAACGCTCTATTATTGTCACTGAACTGCCGAGGCGGGCAAAAGCCTGGGCCATCTCAACACCGATTGCGCCACCACCAAGCACGCAAAGTCTTGATGGTAATTCCCGTAGTGAGAAAACACTCTCATTCGTCAGGTAGGGCACTTCTTCAAGCCCCGGGATTGGCGGCACAAACGGGCTCGACCCGGATGCAATAACAAACCTGCGTGCTTGAATTGTTTCTCCATTTACTTCAACTGTGTGCGGGTCAATAAAACTGGCATGGCCGAACACAACGTCTGCACCGTAGTCTCGAAATCTTTCAGGATCATCGTGAGGCTGTATTTGATCTATGACTGACTGGACATGATCACTGACACGACCGAGATCAACCTCTGGCTTTACAGATTTAAGGCCAAACTCACTCCCTCTGCTCATTAAAGAAGCGACTTTCGCGGCATGAATCAGGGTTTTACTCGGCACACAACCGGTATGCAAACAATCACCACCGAGCTTTTCATTGCGTTCGATTAACATGACCTTGAGGCCCAGTTGAGCGGCAACACTGGTGACAATCAGGCCACCGGTACCACCGCCAATAATCACCAGGTCATGTTTTGCCATTTATTGTTCTTCCCAATCTCACTTTAGTGAATCATTTATCTCAATACGTTTTGAGAACACTTCGTAATCAATAGGTTCCCCGTATTGATAATTAATTCGCCTGGCCCTGCTCTCATCAACCAGGTGATAGCGTACTTTCGCTTCAATCGCCACAGCAGAGCTAATTTGCTCTGTTGAGTACTCCACAGCATACTGTCGCGGTTCCCCGGGAGGAAGACGCGTATCCCACAGGTCAACAATAAAAGGCCGCCACATAACTGTTCGTCTTAACTTGTGTTTTTGCTCATCGACAATCATTCCTTTTGCATCAAGTAATCGCAGGCTTACTGTAAGATGGCGATCGGGTGTCCCGGTAGGTAAGTAATGACGTGTTCCGGTATTGGTGATCTCGAAGGTAAACTTTCTTTTCTCAGTCTCTGCCAGCTGCTCCTCTTTGAATTCAGCAGTAAATGCTTTTTTTACCATCTCCGGATCATGACCACCCCGCCAAAGATGCTGACGTGTGTTTCGTGTGACTGCTCCCTCGACCAGCGGCCTTTCGATTGCAGG
>JASJFV010000266.1:0-6007 GCA_033791885.1 Gammaproteobacteria bacterium
CCTTGATGATGATGCATTTTCTATGGACTGTGAATAAACAGGCTAGCAAAAGCACTCGGATGCCTGGGCACACTTCATTTCGCTTAAGCCCAAATCTGGCCTGGTGGTTATTGCTTCCGCTCGCCTGGTTTGGCCCCTTTATGCCGGGCTCAATCGAGTTTGAAGGTAAAAGCCTACTGGTGACGGGTTCAGCACTTGCACTGTTTTTCTACATTATTCGCCAAAACTGGGGAAAACCCTCAAGACATGCGTCTATTTTTCAACCGGGTGATATCTACTACTTGTTTAATCGTGTGCGTCTATTGAACCCTGTCCAAATCAAGCCTGGAATTAACATCCTGGAGCAACTTAGATGGCCGCAAGCCAGAACAACAAAAGTATCAAGAGACCTGTCCCTAAGTATGCCGGGTTTGCTTTGGTTTGCTGTATTGGGGTTACTCATCATCAGCCTATTGATACCTTCATAACAACTGTAAAGGAGAAATCATGAAACGTTTTAAAAATATATTATTTTTCGCCGATGGTTCGGATGATGTGACTACAGTATTAAAAAGAGCCGCTCAATTAGCTGAATCGAATAAGGCCCGCTTAACCCTGGTGGATGTGATTGAGCCTGTTGAAACACCAAGCGAAGTCATCTCTAAATTTGGTATTGAACTAAACGAGTTACTCAAAAAACATCGTAAAGAGGCTTTGGAAAAACTGACTAAGTTGATTGAACACGATGATAATCTAATCTATACAAAAGTTTTAATTGGCCTGCCTTTTTTAGAAGTCATTAAGGTTGTTCAAAGAGGTGGTTACGACCTTTTGATCAAGATGGCACGACCACCAGCCGGTATTAGTGAAAAAATCTTCGGTAGTGTTGATCTTCACTTACTCAGAAAATGCCCCTGTCCAGTACTTGTCGATCGGCCCAGCTCAAGTGAAAATTTCCAGCGCATACTGGCTGCCGTGGATACCGACTCTTCTCCCACGGAGGGTTGTGACAAACTGATTATGCAACTAGCCACCTCATTAAATAAACGTGAAAATGCCCAGCTTGATATCGTACATGCCTGGCATATGCCAGGTGAATCCATGCTAAGCAGCGGTCGAACAATGATGTCGCCGTCGGAGTTGCAAGCGCTGCTCAAACGCAAAGAGGATAAGCAACAGGCTAAACTGGAAGCACTGTTACAACCCTATGGTATAGCCATTGATGATGAAAACGTTCACCTGGTCAAAGGCCAGCCTGCTGAATCAATCAATCTTATAGCACAACGGAATAACAACGACATCATTGTTATGGGTACAGTCGGTCGTGTCGGTATTCCTGGTCTTTTTATTGGAAATACGGCCGAGGAGATATTCCAGACCACCACGTGTTCAGTGCTTGCAGTCAAACCCGATGGCTTTAAATCTCCGGTAGAATTTTCATAATCAATTGAAAGATTTTTAAGCTTAATATCTTGATCAACATCCTTTAAAGGAAACCATACCGTCAATGCAAAATTTAAAGATTAACCTGAAACATCTACGTTACTTTTGGGCTGTGGCGAGTCATGGTTCTATTACCAAAGCCTCAAAAGCTCTGTACCTGACGCCACAAACGATCAGTGGACAATTGCGTGACCTGGAGGAAAGTATTGGCGAAAAACTCTTTGCGCGTGAAGGTCGCAACCTGGTATTAACCGAAACAGGACGTATGGTTTTTTCCTATGCTGATGAAATGTTTCAGCTTGGAATCGAATTACAGGACGTACTGGATGGTCAAACATTTGGCATTAAAATTACAGTCAAATTCGGTGTGGCAATGATTGTCCCAAAACTCCTCGCTTACCGTGTACTCGAGCCCGTGCTTCAGATGGATGAATCCACCAACCTGATCTGTCACGAAGCGCCTTTGGTAGATTTGCTGGCAGACATGTCTGTTCACAAATTAGATGCGGTTTTATCAGACTGTCCGATCAATCCATCGCTGAATATTCGTGCCTATAACCATTCACTAGGTGGATCCGGCATCACTTTTTTTTCAGTCCCTGAACATGCGAAGAAGCTGGAAAAAAACTTCCCTCAAAATCTTCATGATTTTCCTTTCCTGATGCCGAGCAAGAGCAGCAGTCTGCGCATGAACCTGGAAAACTGGTTCGAGGAGCACGCCATTAAACCGCGGGTTGTGGCAGAGTTTGAAGATCGTGCTTTGATGAAGGCATTTGGTGAACGGGGCACGGGTGTCTTTACCTCGCCGCAAACCATGGAAGAGGATGTGCTGGAAAAGTATGGTGTCAGAGTCATTGGACGTACTGATGAGATCCAGGAGAACTTTTATTTAATATCTCCCGAACGGCGTATTAGAAATCCGGCCGTTACGGCCATCACTGAAGCCGCTCGCGCAAACCTGTTTTCGTAGGCAGAAAGACATAGACTTATCACTATTTTTTCAATGCATTCTTAATGACTTCCTCTTGATTCAGAGCAACCTTTCTTATGACAATTTTGAACTTCATTAAAACTACCGTTGAATCCTGTTGGTTTCAGATGATAACACGGCAGACAATGCCGGGACGACGGAGCTAGTTTTGAATTTCACTGCTGGTCGGAATGTATCGGGTAAATAGGAGACAGACCATGATTATTTGATATCGGTTATGATTACCTATAGAAGCATAGGGTTCATGCCGGTATCGATCCTAAGCAAGATCTTTGCTGTAATACAATACTTCATAATAAAGGGTCATGAAAAAAGGGTGTCAATAAGATGATGGTAGGCGCTACGTTTATAGTTTACATCTGTCTGATGATGTTCATCGGTTACCTTGCCTGGCGGCGTACTAAAAATTTATCGGACTATATTCTTGGTGGCAGGCGCCTGGGCAGTTGGGTGACAGCCATGAGTGCCAGTGCCTCTGACATGAGTGGCTGGCTGCTGCTTGGCCTGCCAGGTTATGCCTATGCAGCCGGGCTGGAAGCCGGATGGATCGCGCTGGGTTTACTGATAGGTACGTACTTTAACTGGCGCCTGGTTGCCGCTCGACTTCGACATTACAGCGTTATCGCTGGCAACAGCCAGACCTTGCCCGAGTTTTTTGAAAACCGGTTTCATGATAAGACCCGATTGTTACGCACCGTATCCGCGATTTTTATTCTGTTGTTCTTTTTGTTTTACACCAGTTCCGGGCTGGTGGCTGGTGGGAAATTATTTAATGCGGTGTTTGACTTACCCTATCACTGGGCAGTTACCGCTGGTGTGCTGGTCATCGTGATTTACACTTTCTTCGGTGGCTTTCTCGCCGTGTCCTGGACAGATCTTTTTCAGGGATTATTAATGGCGCTGGCTTTGCTCATCGTGCCGCTTATCGCAATCTCAAGCCTCGGTGGTTGGGGTGCCACACTATCAACAGTCAGTGAAACCAACCCGGCCCTGCTAAACGCACTGACTGATGCAAAAAATGAACCACTGGGATTGTTCGCCATTATCTCCTTGATGGCCTGGGGCCTGGGCTATTTTGGTCAGCCGCATATCCTTGCGCGTTTTAAAGCCATTCGATCTGTTGCTGACGTTCCAGCAGCAAGAAGGATTGCCGTGAGCTGGGTTTCAATTACACTGATATGTTCCGTGTTAGTTGGCCTGGTGGGTATTGTCTACCTGGAGCAACCATTGCAGGGTGCCGACACTGAGAAAGTGTTCATCCTGCTGGTTGATGCACTGTTTAATCCTGTGATCGCAGGATTATGTCTGGCGGCAATACTAGCGGCCATTATGAGTACGGCGGACTCGCAGTTACTGGTTTCCGCGGCAGCGTTTACCAGTGATTTGTATAAGCCATTTTTCAGGCGGGCTGCAAGCGAACAGGAACTTATCTGGACAGGACGAATTGCGGTATTAGTGATTGCCATGATTGGCCTGGTTTTAGCCTGGGACCCGGACCGTAAAGTACTGGATCTGGTTGCCTATGCATGGGCGGGTTTTGGTGCTGCTTTTGGCCCTACTTTGATCCTGTCTCTGTACTGGCGACGGATGAATCGTTATGGGGCATTGGCCGGTATTATTGTGGGTGGCCTGACGGTGGTTATCTGGAGGCAACTAAGCGGTGGACTCTTTGACCTCTATGAAATCGTGCCGGGTTTTATTTTCTCTATGTTGAGTATCGTGGTAATCAGTATGTTAACCCATAGCCCTGAAAAAGCTGTATTACTGGATTTTGATAAGATGTCGGGAGAATCCGCGGGTTAGTACCCTTAAGAATGACACCTGGCATAATTGCTGTCCCACAAACTTCAAATTGTCATGCCGGACTAGATCCGGCATCCAGTAAGTTAAGTTGTTGAAAAAAATGGATTCGGGTTCTAGTCCGGAATGATGATCTTGTTGATTATATTTCATGTCCAGGAGGCAATTATTCAATCCCAGACTTAGCAATATCAACATATGTTCATCTATAAGAAATTTATATGTGGGGCAGCACTGACCTGACATCTAACATCCGTTCGAAAGGAAATAAAAAGAATGCTCCATTATTTTGCTTACGGTTCTAATCTACACCCCGTGCGATTGACAGAACGTGTACCTTCAACAAAGTTCGTGGGGACAGTTAAGCTTACTCATCACGACCTGGCCTTTCACAAAAAAAGTAATGATGGTTCGGGTAAGTGCAACCTGTTGTACACAGGCTCTGAATCCGATCGGGCACATGGTGCCATTTACGAGTTAGATCCTGGGCATAAGGCACTGTTGGACAGGTACGAAGGTAAAGGATCTGGTTATATGGATAGCCCCCTGAAGGTGCAACATCAAGGCCAGAGCTACAGTTGCTTTACCTATCTTGCCCAGTCCTCACATATCGTTGATCACCTGCAACCCTATCACTGGTATAAAAAACTGGTGCTGCTGGGAGCGCGCTATTGTCAGTTTCCACATTCATACCTTGCTACCATTGAGTCTGTTAAGTCAATCGACGACCCGGATGAGTCTAGAAGAAAAGAACATGATGTCCTGATCAAGAAAATACTTCGTTTCTGTGATGATGCTTTAACGGGATAACTACAAATGATCTGGTACTAGATTTTTTCCTTTTCCCTTCCACCTCTGTCCCTATTTATTTCGCAAGAAGGGTTTTATTTGCATCGGGTTTTCAGCATGTGATAATAGGCTTCAATTTTTATTCTCAAAGCGAGAGATCATGACCGATAATCGAGTTTGGCGCTGGTTCGACGATACTTTTCTCGATCTCGGACGCCAGTTCCGCTGGTCATACCTGCCGCCGCTAATGATTTACCTGGCTGCGGGCGTACAGGGATTGACCGCGATCGTCGGTACCTTTTTCATCAAGGAGTATCTGGATCTTTCCGCCGCCTTTCTCGCCGGCCTGGGATTCTGGGTGGGGATCCCGTGGACACTGAAAATGCCGCTGGGGCACCTGGTCGATCTGATCTGGCGCCGCTAAGCGCTACTGGTCTATATCGGCGCCGGTCTGATTACGCTGAGTATCCTGATCATGTACGGCATTATCGCGCATACGCAGGCGATGACCGAAATCATGGGGGCCGAAATATGGTTCGTCATTGCGACACTGCTAGCGCCAACCGGTTACGTGGTGCAGGACGTGGTCGCGGACGCGATGACGGTTGAAGCGGTGCCCACCATCGACGAACATGGCGATCCTTATCCGGATGACGAAATCAAGGTCATGCATACGACCATGCAGACCCTGGGGCGCTTCGCCATTATCGGCGGATTGGCCGCGGTTTCCGCACTAAATATAACGATGTTCAGCGGCGTCGAAGACATGTCCGAGGAAATGAAGGTCGCGATCTACGCCGATATCTACCTGCTGGCGCTGACGATCCCGTTACTCTCAATATCCGGCGTTATTCTGGGCGGGGTGATCCTTAGACGACGCGCGCAGCGCATGCGCGAGCAGGGCCAGGATCACGCGGCCATCGATAAACTGTTATTCGCGCCCGCCGGTGAAACTCATCCCAACTGGTGGATCCTGGGCGGCAGCCTGGTGTTTGTCATTTTTAC
>JASJFV010000267.1:0-8801 GCA_033791885.1 Gammaproteobacteria bacterium
TGTGATGGATAATGAGACTTCTCTGAAGTCCGTGAATGTACCGGTTCTTGATATTTATGGTGAAAATGACCTTGGCAATGTTGTGGCAAGTGCTGAAGCTAGAGAAAAGGCCATAGAAAGCAAGAAAGTTAAGCTCTCAAAACAGGAAATGATACCTGGAGCGGGTCATTTTTTTGATGGTAAGGAACAGATTCTGATTGATGAAGTTACGATTTGGCTAAATGGGTTGTAAAACAAGTTTCAAGTTTCAAGTTTCAAGTTTCAAGTTTCAAGTTTCAAGTTTCAAGTTTCAAGTTTCAAGTTTCAAGCAAATGATGTGTCTGCTGTTAACAATATCAATGCATTCTTGCCTGAATACTTAAACATCGCCAGCACCTCCTCTGGTCACATTATATTAAAACTTGAAACTTCCGACTTGACACGTATTTACTCATTCACCTTTCAAGACAAATTCAACCAGTATTAATTTCGCGATAAAACCGACAAAACCCAGGCCAAGAGCTAGCGATAAGGCTATGTAGGCCCATTTTCCACCGCCCGATTCTTTTCCTAGCTTCCAGATAATGAATCCCATCCAGACCATAAATATGGTCACGCAGATATTCATAGCGTAGGTTTCAAATTCTGCGATGGTCATCGATCCCTCTTTTGAATTTAAAAAATAAAGTGTGGCCTTGAATTATTTAGCAGGCGAGTGTTAGCGTGAGTTCTTAATCAGTTCGTAGGCAGACTGTATTTCCTGAGTTTTCTCTGTCGCTATCTTCATCATCTCTTCCGGCAGCCCCTTGGCAACCAGCTTGTCAGGATGATGACGAGACATCATCCTGCGATAGGCCTTTTTTATTTCCTTGTCACTACTGCTGCTCGGTATTTCGAGTATGGCGTAGGCATCACCCAGGCTCATACGATCACGGCCTGCAGCGCCTCCATAATTCCTTTCTGCACCGGCAGCACCGGCAAGAACATCGAACTCATCCGGCGATATACCCAGGCGTTGGCAGATATGCAGCAGCAATGCACGTTCTTTCGGATGCATCTTGCCATCCGCATAGGCTGCCTGCAGCTGGATCTCGATGAATAGCCGAATCAGGTGTTGTCGCCGATGGCATTCACGACGAAATTGTTCAAGGATGGTATCAAGGGGAAAATCACGTGCCTTGCCCTGCTGAAACAGATTAATGGCCACTCTCCGCATTTCAGCGTCCAGCTCCATTGATGCCATTACCTGCCGGGCGTTGGCTATCTCATCTTTTGATACATGACCATCGGCCTTGGCAATATGCCCCATGACAGAAAAAGTGGCTGTAAAGAAAGCCGTCTGGACACGTTCCTGATCACCTGGCGCGGCACTCGATTGCAGTTTCATTCCTGAATCAAAATTGTGGCCTATCGCAGCACCTATCAAAGCACCAAGCGGGCCGCCGACCAGAAAACCAAAAGCTCCACCGACCACTTTTCCCCACCAACTCATATCAATTCCTCAATTCTATTTTCGTAATAACTAATGTGCATGCCATGGCAATATAAACGCAGCGGAAAGCTGGCAGAAATGCATCTGTCTGCAGTTTACTTGCGCAATTGCATTCACCTAATTCCGTCAAGGACTACTCAGCCAGAACCACCAGATAATCAGCGCAATGAGAGATATACCGACAATATTTACCAGTAAACTCATATACTCAGCTCCCGGGTTTCCACAGGCGAAGCCGGTTTGCATTGCTAACAACGGTGACCGAAGACATGGCCATTGCCGCGCCGGCCACCATGGGGTTTAGCAGCAAGCCACTAACTGGATAGAGAATCCCCGCCGCAACAGGTATACCGATGCTATTGTATACGAAGGCGCCAAACAGATTCTGCCAGATATTTTTTACCGTCGCGCGGGAGAGTTCTATTGCGGTAGGAACATTCCGTATCGAACCGCCCATCAGGGTAATGTCTGCACTCTCAATCGCCACATCTGTACCGCTGCCAATAGCAAAGCCGACGTCGGCACGTGCCAGAGAGGGCGCGTCATTTAAGCCGTCACCGACCATTGCTACCTTCTCCCCAGCCTGTTGCAGCTTTCGAATTACCTGCTCCTTTTCATCAGGTAACACCTCGGCAATAACTTCATCAATACCAACTCTGGAAGCAACTGCTTCTGCAGAAGCCTGGCGGTCACCACTCAGCATCACGGTTCTGATATTCAGCTTGTGTAAAGCCTGAATCGCTGCAGCAGAATCCTTCTTGATCTGGTCTTCTATCATCAGTACAGCCGACAGCATGCCGGCTCTCGCGAGCAATACCGGCGTTGCTATCGAGCTGTCAGATTTTGCCAGCAAATTACTTAATTCATCCAGATTGACATCATGCTCCTGCATGAACCGCTCATTTCCAAGCAGCAGCTGCTCATCCTGAAAAACGGCCTTTACCCCCTGGCCGGAAACAGCTTCAAACATCTCAACATCAACAGATTCAATACTTCTTTTTTTTGCCGCTTCAATGACAGCTTCAGCCAGCGGGTGCTCTGAACCTTTTTCCAGGCCAGCTGCCAGGGCTATAACTTCATTTTCGGATTCGCTCAGAGTCAATATATGGCTGACTTCTGGTCTTCCCTGCGTAATCGTTCCTGTCTTGTCCAGTACAACGACGGTGATCTTTCCTGCCTGTTGAAGTGCCTCGCCATTTCTTATCAGGATGCCGTGCTCTGCCGCCTTACCTATTCCTGCCATTATAGATATTGGCGTGGCCAGACCGAGGGCACAAGGACAGGCAATAATGAGAACCGTCATCATGGTTACCAGGGCATAGGCTGCTTTTGGATCAGGTCCAAAGTTAAACCAGATGAGGAATGTCAGGATGGCAATAATAAGTACCGCTGGCACAAAGACCGCGGCAATTCGGTCTGCCAGTCGGCCAATAGCGGGTTTGCTATTCTGTGCATCTCTTACCAGCGCTATGATCCGTGCAAGAACTGTCTCGCTACCAATATGGCTTGTTTTGAACAGGAAGCTGCCACTTTTATTGAGCGTACCGCCGATAACCATATCACCCGTTTTGCGCAAAACAGGTACTGGCTCCCCAGTCAGCATCGATTCATCAATATTGGAACTGCCCTCGAAAATTTCACCATCAACTGGAATCTTTTCACCGGGCCGGACGCGCACCGTCTCATCCAGCCCGACATCGGCGATAGAAATGTCCAGCTCTTTGCCATCACGAACAACACGCGCCGTTCTCGGCTGCATACCAACAAGGCGTTTTATTGCTTCTGAAGTCTTTCCCCTGGCGCGCATCTCAAGTGCATTACCGAGGTTAACCAGTGTAATGATTACCAGTGCAGCTTCAAAATAGGCATGCTGTGCCAGACTGGGTACGCTATCTGGAAACAATACTACTGACATTGAAAATAGCCATGCTGACCCGGTACCCAATGCGATAAGGGTATCCATATTCGAATTATGGTGACGCAATGTATTCAAAGCAGCAGAGAAAAAATGCCCCCCGGAATAGGCCATAACCGCCAGGGTTACGAGGCCCACGAGTAGCCAGAATACCTGCCCGCCAGGCGACGCCACAGGTGGCAGAAAACCCGACATCCCTGCCAGAAATAGCGGCAGTGCAACGACGCCTGCAACCACCGTCTTTTTCATTAACTGACGGTAAAATAAGAATTCCGCTGCTTCTTTTTCCTCTTCATCTGCAACGCCGCGCATTAGCGCCGCACCGTAACCGGCTGCTTTAATTGCAGCCACCACCTCTTCGACAGCAGCCTCGCCTGAAAAAGTAGCCGTATGATCAGCAAAATTTACTGCCGCCTGATCAATGCCGGGAACAGTAGACATGGCATCTTCAACCGCTCCCACACAACCTGCACATGACATGCCGGTAACGGACAGGCGATAGCCCTGATCTGTCATTAATCTGCTGCTTGCGCCGGGTAGCCGGCTTCAGTTAGCCGCCTGATTACTTCATCAAGATCAAAATCACCAGACAGCACAGCATTGTTCTGCTGCAGGTCAATGACCACACTCTCCAGTCCGGGTAAATTCTCCAGGGCTTTCTGCGCATTGGCAACGCAGCCATTGCACTTCATATTACTGATATTGATAGTAATCATTCACATACTCCTGTCATTATTCCGGGGCAGAAACAAAAAAGGCGCTGTCTAGCAGCACCTTTCAAGTACTAAAAAGTACTAATTAGCTACATTCTATCAGAATGCCTGACCTGGTTTGACGCCGGCAGCCTTCAGTATTTTTGCAAGTGGACAAAACCGGGTAAATGCTGACTGCAGCAGGTTTGCACCCACAAACACTGTCAACCACATCCAGTTAGGGTTGTGATAGTGGGTTAATGCTACACTGACCAGGATTACTATGCCTGCAAAGGCTAAAACCATTCTGTCTATACTCATTTCAACTGCACCTCATAGCGTAATAACCAGCAATTGTATTACCGGTCATATTGATTAAAAACACAAAGGTCTACGACTGCAAACCCCATATTTGAAGATAAAAATAGTGACAGAATTATCCCTGATCGGCTTAACTTCGTCTGTGACATGGTCACACAAGCATAGAACTGACTATATTGGAGTCGATAAGTGGTCTTTCAGGGCAGGTAAATCGGAAATATTTATTGCTCCACGACCCAGTTTGAGCCAGCCTCTGCGCTCAAACTCTTTTAACTGTCGACTCACAACTTCTCTTGCTGTGCCAAGTTCTGCTGCCATTGCCTGGTGGGTCAGCGCTATCTCGCCATCATCGTTGGCTGAATCGAGTAAATACTGACCCAGGCGAATGTCCATGCGCCCAAATGCAACGTCTTCAACTAAAAGAATCAAGTCAGCAATACGTCGACCATAGCTAGAAAAAACAAAAGAACGGAAACCTGCAGAGCCGGCGATCCCTTCATCAAACAATTTGACAGGAATGCTGATTGCGCGAAGCTTATTCTCTGTGATTCCTTCAGCAGGATAGCGCTGATGACTTAGCAGGCATGACGTAGTGAGAATGCAAGCTTCACCCGCATTGACCCGGTAAAGTACAATTTCACGTCCGTTTTCCGCCATTTTCTGCACACGGACAGCACCTTCAATGACGAACATGTAATTCTGGCAGCCATCTCCATCTCGGAACACTGTGGTACCGGATGGGATTTCTACTGGACGTGCTGAATCAAGGACCTTCTGCCATACAGGGTCATCCAGACCGGACAATTCCGGGAAATGTGACAACCACTCATCAATGACGGTGCGATCCAGGCGGGGAGGCTCAGGAACGACAAATTCGTTCTTTTTATTCTGCATATTAGATTGACCCTCTGCCCGAATAAGCAGGATCTGGCTCGATTTATCAGCGGCAAAGTGCCTGCAGAGCATCAATATCCCGCAGCGTAATCATGCGATTCTCAACATCGATAATTTCGTCTTCATGCAGGCTGCTCATGCGGCGGCTGACAGTTTCCAGCGATAAACCGAGGTAGTTACCGATTTCTTCCCGAGTCATCGGCAACCTGAAGGTAAATTGCTCCTTGCTTCTCAGCAGCAGTCGCCTGTAAAGACTATAGAGAAAGCAGGCAACACGCTGTTCGGCACGCATACTGCCCATTGCCATGAGCATTTCCTCATCATTGCGAATTTCCCGACTCATCAGGCGGGTAATTTCCCGCTGTATGGTGGGAACCTGTGGCGTTATATTCTCAATATTCTGGTATGGCAATGTGCAAACAACCGTTTTTTCCAGCGCCACTGCATTACAGTTGTGCATACTGTTGCCGATTGCGTCGAGGCCGATCAGTTCACCGGCAAAGTGAAAACCGGTAATCTGCTCTCTGCCGTCTCGCGTGCTGCCATAAGTTTTAACCGCACCTGACTTAATAGCAAAAAGTGATTGAAATTTTTCACCGGCATGAAACAGGTATTCACCCTTCTTCATCATTGGACGATCGGTGATCAGGTCGTCGATGATATTAATTTCCTCCTTATCGACCGAAACAGGCAAACACAGCCGCCGCACGGAACAATATGAGCAGGATGAAAAGTCCTTAATTGATATTACGCGTTGATCTGCTTTTTTAGTTAAGTTCATTGTCCTTCTTCCGTCATCTTTACTCACGCTTCACCCGACTCTACCAGGAAACAGTTTCATATCGCTCTACCTTAATGGTGCCTGACCAATAGCCTGCAGGCAAGCCGGCTTTCATTTTCAGGTGGTTCAAAAAGGATTCAGCTTGTGGGCAATTTTCCCAAACTGAGGGCAGAAATGTCCCCCTGTTACCCCCTTCTGTCATGATCAAGCCGTCTACACCTGGTCTGAGCTGTGCTATCAAATCCTGCTCAGAAGTAAATATTATCATTTCCGGCCGCGTCAGTACGGAAATCGATAGATCTATATCATCCAGCTCTGTATCTGTAACTGAACTGAATCGAGGATCGCGAAATGCGGCAGCAAATGCATTTTCGGCAATATCATCGCATAGTGGCCGGTAGGCAGAAAGACTGCCGATGCACCCACGTAATTGATCATTCTTCTTCAATGTGACAAAAGCTGCCCCCTGGTAGTCAGGAAGTTTTACGCCTTCATCAGATTCTTTAATATAATCAGCAACAGAAAGAGCTGCCCCTGTTTCCAGACCGCACCGTATCGATGCCAGCGCGAGTTTTTTTAAACTGTCTTTTTGTTCCCCCGAGATACTTTGCTGCTGTGTTTCCGGGTCCTGAAAAAGCCATGCCCCGTATCCGACTACCCGGTCTTTATCACCAGCAGTATCTCCGGAGTTGCATAAACCAACACGATCTGGGCTAATTTTCCTTCTTCGTGCAGCCAGCAATAGCCCCGAAACAGGCAAGAAGCCACAGGCCAACTGCCCGTTCAGCACCTGGGGTTGCAGTCCCTCAATTGCGGATGCAGCCTGCTCGTCCATTGATTGCGCCGTTGCATAATCATGAAAATGGCTAAGATCAGAACTAATGACAATTAAAGTACTTTCATCACCCCAGAGATAGTCAATCACTTTATCGACCTGATCTGCATTTGCATCGCCGACGACAAGAGGTATCAGGCAAAAATTAGCCAGAACTTCCTGCAGGAACGGCAACTGCACTTCGAGGCTGTGTTCGTCACGATGTGACTGCGGTAAACGCTGAACAAAGGGAAACTTTTCCAGTACGCTTTCAATGGTATTCTGGTCAACCGGGATACTGCCAAGTGGAGTTCGGAATGCATCTGCCGCCGGCGCAGCAATTCCGCGAAAATACACTCTGTGTGCCGGACCCAGTAAGACAACCGTTTTAATTTTTTCACGTTCAGCCTGCACAGAAGCATAAGCCTGGGCAGCAAGCTCCCCAGAATAGATATAACCGGCATGGGGTACAATTATGGCTTTGGGCGGAGGGTTCAGATTTGACGCTTTGTCCAGCATATTAACCACTAGCTGACGCAGCTCTCCTGGGTCAGCGGGATAAAACGCACCGGCTACAGCGGGTTCTCTTGTTTGCATCAATACATACCATTTACTATCACTGGGCAAATATTCTACTCTACCAGAGTTGAATGGATACACCCTGATAGATTGAGAATAAATACCTGCTCGACCTGACCTTATTTATAGTGCAAAAAACCCGATTCGTATAGTTAGATGTAGATAATTGAAGCAGTAACTTGAATTTTTTTCAGGAAGAAAAGAACTGCCTACTGCTTGCCTGAAGGAATGAAGAAACTTCATGACTTCCCGTTTCAGGAGTGAACCTGGTATCTGAAAATCTGCATATTGATATAAACGGATAAAACACCATCTGTATATATATGGGAAAGAGAAATGTTTTATGAATGATACAAATACCATCACCGGCAGCCGCCACCCAACGCGCTACTGGCACACGTTAGACGATGGTCGTGTGCAGTGCGATTTATGCCCGCGTTTGTGTCGATTGAAAGAAGGTCAACGTGGACTTTGTTTCGTCCGTGCACGGGAAAATGACACCATCATTCTCACGACATATGGACGCTCCAGCGGCTTCTGTATCGACCCGATTGAGAAAAAACCGCTGAATCATTTTCTGCCCGGCAGCAGCGTTCTCTCTTTCGGCACCGCCGGCTGCAACCTGACCTGTAAATTCTGCCAGAACTGGGACATGAGCAAGTCTCGCGAAATGGACATACTGGCCGATCAGGCTTCGCCGGAGAAAATCGCCCAGGCAGCGCAGCAACTGGGCTGCCGCAGCGTTGCTTTCACCTATAACGATCCCGTTATATTTCATGAGTATGCCATTGATATTGCGCAGGCCTGTCATCAACTGGGCATCAAGACAGTTGCTGTGACCGCAGGCTATATCATGCCTGAACCTCGTGCTGAGTTCTTTCACCATATGGATGCAGCCAACATTGATCTTAAGGCCTTTACTAACAGCTTCTATAAAAGCCTGTGCGGGGCTGAACTGGATAAAATTCTTGAAACAATAACCTACGTCAAGCATGAAACGGATACCTGGATGGAGCTGACCAATCTGCTCATTCCCGGAAAAAATGATTCAGACGAGGAAATCGACCGTATGACGAAGTGGGTGGTAGAAAACCTGGGCCATGATGTACCGATGCACTTTTCAGCCTTTCATCCTGACTGGAAGATGCAGGACATTCCCGCTACCCCAGAACAAACGCTAAGCATGGCACGCCGCATTGCCATGGAAAACGGGGTGCACTATGCCTATACCGGTAAGGTTAGCGACACAGCCGGCGGCAGTACCTATTGCCATGGCTGCGGAGTCAAAATAATTGAACGCAATCAGTATCAGCTGGGTGACTGGCATCTTGATG
>JASJFV010000268.1:0-10865 GCA_033791885.1 Gammaproteobacteria bacterium
ACAATAACTCTTTATTTAAATGACCTATATATAAATGAATGTGCCTGTATAGAGGCGTACTGCAAGAAATGATAATATTATAAGGATTTGTCGCAATAAAAACTCTCCCTGTCCCAATGAAACGTACTGCTACAACAACAAGATAACATATAAAAAATGACATTTTTTAATAACCCCTATCTACAAATCGCACGTGTCGACCATTGGTTTAAGAATGTATTTATGCTGCCTGGCATTGTCATAGCCCTGTATCTGGATCAGGGCACCTGGTCAGCAGAACTCCTGCCAAAATTAATATGGGCCTTTTTTGTAGTAGGCTTGATCGCCTCCAGTTATTACGTATTGAATGAAGTTCTCGATGCTGAAACCGACAAAAAACACCCGGTAAAATGCAATCGTCCTGTGCCATCCGGACGCGTCAATATTAAAATCGCCTATATTGAATGGCTGGTTCTGGGTGCTGCGGGGATATTCGGCTCATTAATGCTGGGGACGGCTTTTTTCACCTCAGCCACAGTTCTCTGGTTAATGGGTTGCATGTATAACATAAAACCGGTTCGTACCAAGGACAAACCCTACCTGGATGTGCTTTCTGAATCAGTAAACAATCCCCTACGACTACTACTTGGCTGGTATGCGACCGGAACTGCACTCATTCCTCCAATCTCATTGTTGCTTGCCTACTGGATGATAGGCGCCTTTTTTATGGCCGTTAAGCGCTTTGCCGAGTACCGGCATATCGATGACCCTGTTCAGGCAGGAGAGTATCGAATGTCGTTTAAGCATTACACTGAAGAACGACTGCTTATCAGCATCGTCTATTACGTAGCGGCTTTCGGGCTGTTCTTCGGCATTTTCCTGATCCGCTATCGCACCGAACTGATTCTCTCTATCCCCCTGATCGCTGCAGTTATAGCCTGGTACATCCATATCGGGTTCCATTATGACAGCCCGGTGCAATACCCGGAGAAGCTTTATAAAAACAAGGGCCTGATGACGCTGCTTTTAATAACAACCATTGTTATGATCGCGTTGATGTTCATAGATATACCCTGGTTAGAAGAAGTGTTCAGTAAAACACCGACTATATGAAGCTACAGTCCCGCGACGAAATTGCTATTGTCGTCTTTGATCTCGATGGCACGATTACTCGTTACGACACATACGTTCGCTTTCTACTTTATGTGATATCTCGAAAACCACTAAAACTAGCACGCTTACCGCTTCTTTCAATTGATGTTCTTCGTCACAAGCTTGGTTCACAGACCAATACCTGGTTAAAAAAGCGATTTTTGAGCGCCCTTCTGGCCGGGCATGATCAGCAAACCATTAATGCATGGGCCCTGTCTTTTTCCCGGAATGTTATTTCATCCGGACTTTTCAGCGACGCACTAGCGTGTGTGAAACAACATCAGGACAGCGGCGCCGAACTGGTTCTGCTTTCTGCCAGCCTGGATATTTATGTAGAACCGCTGGGTGAAATGCTCGGTTTTAAAAACATTATCTGCACCAGAACCACCTGGGAAAATGATCTCCTTGGTGGTGAACTCGATGGAGGAAATTGTTACGGTGAAATCAAGCTCAAACGGATTCACCAGTGGTTAGAAGGTCGTGCAGCCAGCAACATCCTGGCGGCATATGGCGATCATGAGACAGATTTCCCACTATTAAAGATCGCACATCGTGGAATAGTGGTGAATCCTGATGCACAGCTTGCGCACAAAGCAAAAGAAAATCAGCTTGAGATCGTTGACTGGAAATAAGCTAACGACTTAACTAACGATTCGAAATATTGTCGAGACAATGATCTGCGCGCTTATCTGTCTTATAAAAGCAACTATTCAAGGCATCCATATTCAATACGCCCATATAGTCGCTTATCTACAGCGCTGCTTAGACAGGGTTGCCGCAATCAGTCTCCGTGACGCTGTCTGATCTGGAAATAATTAGTCACTTGAATCATTTGTCACTGACTGGCTTTACATCATACATTATGTAATTCTCGACAGTATTGAGCTTTGTTTTACTCAGCCGTTCCTCAAGCCATGGCCAGCTCAGCATGTAATGGTTCTTTTGCCCTTCCTTGATACTGTCTGCTGACAAACCTGCAAATTCTCCATATGACTGCATACTTTTTATGACATGGTTGTAATCCCAACCTATATAGCGCCATGGTAAGGGCAAGCGAGACAGTTCCTGCATATTGGCAAGGTAAGCGTTTGGTCCAATCCATTTCCTGAATGGAGCTGAAGTGAAAAAGTCGCTATCTCCGTTACGCGTCCAGTTCACTGTAAGAAAGATATCCTCTTCAGGGTACATGAGACGCAATAACGTATAATCTGAGAGCCATATCACAAGATATTGTGCATTACTCTCAGCGATAGAGCTGTCCATCATTTTCCGGTATGCATCCTGGTCATGTTCACTCGGCATCAGTGGCACCAATAGCCAGCGGTTTAAGCCAACGAAAAGAATAAAAACTATCCAGCCTCTATAACCGGCAAAATATTTTGGCCATAGATTTGCGAGGTTCGTCATTCCCAGCCACACCAGGATTGAAAATGGTATCAAAGCCATATAGAAGAAACGGGGCTCTGCATAGCTTGATCCGATAAGGAATGGCACGGTCGTAAACAACAGCCAGACAATTGCCATGCGGTGTATGCCGGTCCATGGCCGCCAGAGCGCGAAAATCAGATAGAAACCAAAAAACTGTATAAATACTGCGACGGCATAAAGCCTTACAACGATGCTCTGGGAGCGTTCAACCAGATGCCCCAGTAGACCTGCCACACTGTTGACAGGATCTTCAAGAACAGTAAACCAGAAAATAACAAGCAGTATGACAGCACTAGTGCCTGTTATCGCGGCACGAAAAAACACTTTCCAGAATGGAAAACGATCGTCGTGCATAACAAATAGCCCCAGAATCATCCCGGCAAAAAAGATTACTGAAATGAACCTGTCCCAGGAAGCAGCAAACAGAAAGACGATGGCAAGCGTGAGCCAGATCCACACACCTCTCGGCGGGGAAGAAAAACTTTTCAAAAAACACAGCGCCGAAATTGCGAGCAGCGGCAGACTGGGAACCTCAGTTAATACCTTGCCGCTAAAATACATCACCAGGGGCATAAAAAGGAGAATTATGCTGACCGCAATGGCGTCGCGCTGAGGCAGCAACAGCGTCAGGAAACCATACGAAATAATCACAAAAAGTATGGTTAGGATGCTAAAAACTGCCTGCACAGTATAAAGAGCGGATTGACCATCACCTGAAAGGTAAACAATCCAGTCCAATAAATAGATAAATCCTACCTTGCCGGCAAAAAATCCCGGTGGGAAAAAGCCCCCAAGGTCTGCTTCCATTGCAAGTAGTGCAGAGGGTTCATGCATTTTCACCGAATAAATATAGAAGTATTCGTCCCAGTAATGCAGTGAACTGGACGAAACCAGCAAAAAAAGCAGAATCAGTAGTAATCCATATCCTAAAAATTGTTTGTAATTTGGCTTTACAGATTGCGATGGACTAATCGATGCGTTTATCACACCTGGACTCCCTTCAATGGGCTGAATTTATCATTATGATTAGTGATTTCGATTTTCTTACTCAATACCAGATGGAAAAAGCATGTGGACTTCGGTGACTGGAAACACAAAGCAACTCAACACGGCGTTCAGCTAACATGAAATAACCATCATAGGATGCATCTAGTATATAAGCATCGATAGCTTTCATGTATTTACCTGGCTGCATTCTAACAATGCACGATCAATATTCCATCCAAAAAATCTACGGAAACCTGATTTCTGGTTCAATTTACAGATAATACTAAAATAGAATATATAATTACTTTTATATTTAAACTTGGCAATTTCAATAAATACTTATAAGTAACATTAGATAATGATTATAACCTATTGATATATTTTATTATACTTGAAATATAGCTCTATGTTGATAGCGGTGAAATAAATTCTCTGATGTGCGAAGGTCACTGTTGGAGTTTGTCAGATATTATGTTTATACTCGGATCCTCATAAATTTGATTAAAAAGAACCAATAAGAGCGTGAAATGTTATGAAATCTAGAACTGTTCTCTGTCGTGCTATTTCCATGGCGTTGCTGCTTGGCATGTCTGGCCAATCACTAGCTGCTCCTGATCCTGCATCCGAAGAATTTCAAAGCCAATGGGGACTTGCCAGGATAAATGTAATTCCAGCCTGGCAAAACACTACAGGGAGTGGGATTGTTGTAGCTACACTTGATACAGGAGTAAATGCAAACCACTTCGAACTGGCAGGTAAAGTCGTTTCTGTCGCTGGCGGCAGTTCAGTGGATGTTGATGGTGGTGGCGGGCATGGCACCTCAATCGCCGGTGTTATTGCAGCAAGTTTCAATGGTGCAGGTATGTTGGGTGTTGCCTATGATGCTAAAGTTCTTCCTATAGGTGTTGCGAATTCAAGCCGTTATGCCGATTCAAACAGCGCTGCATCCGGCATCAACCTTGCTGCATCTCGTGGTGATGTTCGGGTTATTTCTCTTACCTACGCGACGGTCTTTTCCGAACCGCAGAACAGTGCCATCGTCAACGCCATGAATGCGGGCAAATTGATGGTGATTCGCGCCGGTAATGATTTTCAATCAAATCCAGACGTACCTCCTTCAGTCTATAACCAGTTTAACGGTCGTGGCATTATTGTTGGTGCTATAGATCCATCCAATAACTTGATCAGCATGTCCAATCGTGCCGGTGGTGCTGCAAACGTTTACATGGTGGCACCTGGTGCAAGCATATATTCGCCAGGCAATCGTTGTAACGATTGTTTTGTGAAATGGACGGGTACCTCTATTGCAACCCCGCACGTCGCTGGAGCGGCAGCGCTAATCCTTTCTCAAAACCCGGGCCTCTCCGCCCAGGAAGTTTCTGAAATTCTTTTTAACAGTGCTACCGACCTTGGTGCACCTGGGACTGATGAGATCTATGGGCGTGGTTTATTGAATGTTGCTGCGGCACTTTCTGCACAAGGTGATCTCGATTCCTCTTCAGATGGTGGAGGAGCACTGGGAATAGGTATCGCTGCACTGGCTGTTGGTGGTGGTGTAGCCTACTTCTGGCAAAAGAACAAAAAGGCCAAAGAAGACCTTGAAAAGACACTGGTTTTTGATGGCTATGACCGCCCATACATCATGAATCTTAATCAGGCATTAACTGTGCAGAACAGCGCACCTACTTTATTCAATGTAATGAATATGTTTGATCGCCAGACACGTTCCGTCGATATCAATATGTCTGACAGCCTTGCATTGACCATGCACGCCCGTACCAACAATCCGACAGACTATGTCTTTCTGAAGGACTCCGATCCATTCTATGAACAGGACGAACAGGTACGCGATGAGGATGTGTCAATGAAAATGGCCGGCAACTTTAAAAATGGCCTTTCTTTTAACCTGAAACACAATTACGCGCCTTCCAGTGGATTCGATAAGGTCGGCGGTTTGTCATTAAGTGAGAACTTTATCTGGGCCAGTTCATCAGGCTCGCAGTATATGGGCTTTGGTAATATTGCTGATACCCTTAGTTTGGGTTACCAGGCTAGTAATAAGTTTTCGCTTCAGTTAGGCGCTAATCGACTTGATGATGGCCTCGCCAATGGACAAACCAGTAATGCTGTAATGCTGCAGGGAAGCTATGCACCCACCGAAAAGACCAGCGTTTCACTGCGCGTTAATAACCTCTATGAAAATGGCAATCTTCTTGGCGG
Organism: Gammaproteobacteria bacterium; assembly: GCA_033791885.1. GTDB lineage: Bacteria > Pseudomonadota > Gammaproteobacteria > BMS3Bbin11 > BMS3Bbin11 > BMS3Bbin11. The sequence goes on from JASJFV010000268.1 coordinate 5,767, forward strand.
TGCATCAAGCGGTGCTTTTAGTGTCTCAAATGCCAATACCACGTCAGCCGGAATTACCGGAAAGTATAAAGTGTTTGATAAATTTTCCCTGTTTGCCAGTTATACAGGAGGCTTCACCAACGTAGCTGAACAGAAAGGTTCATTTTTACAGTCATTTTCGGGTCTCAGGAGCCAGTCATGGGGCACAGGGGTAATAGGTAGCAGCCTGTTACGCTATAACGACCGTGCAGGCATCGCCATCTCCAGCCCGCTACGCGTTAGTAACGGAAATGCCGACCTGATTGTACCTCAAGGGCTTGATGGGTCTCGCAACACCATTAGCAACAAGACAAGAGTTTCACTTGCGCCGGAAGGCAGTCAACTTGACTTCGAAGCCTTCTATCGCATGAACCTCAGTCATCGGACTCAACTGGGCACATCTATGACATACCGCAGGACGGCGGAAGATACATCCTATATAGGCGATGGCCTGTCTGTCTTTACAACTGTTGGAATGAGGTTTTAGCCGCCAGAAAATCAGCAGGCACAGATAATTTTTACCAACTTAGCGACTCGCAAAGTTATCTCTAAGCTATCACTCTCGAAAAAGAGATTTTCTCGGCTAGTCAGATGCTATTCGTTATTAAAGAATACTGCGAATACTCCAATCGGTGACATTCTCGGTTAACTGACATTGAGCCTCAAGGCTTCATTCGTAACTTGTTATTACAAGCTTGTAGAGGTTTTCTTAGTTTCTCGTTACCACGAACTCCAGGTTATCTATCAGGCGTGTCTTGCCTAGCCAGGCGGCCGCCAGCACGACCAGCCTGGTGTCATCTGCTTCCGGCTCACTCAGGTCGCTCTGGCGCCTCACGCTTAAATAATCCGGCACAAAACCGCTCTTTTTAAGATCGGCTATGCCACCATCTACGATAGCGTTGATACTTAAAGCGCCCCTGCTGAAATGCTCAGCCACATCCTGAATGACACGGTAAAGTGACGATGCCTGTATTAAATCATCGGCTGATAAATAATTATTTCGGCTACTCATCGCCAGACCATTATCCAGGCGCACTGTATCGATGCCAACAACCTCTGTAATCATTGCCAGGTCAGCTACCATCTTCCTTATTAACAGGTACTGCTGGTAATCTTTCTTACCAAAAAATGCTTTGTCGGCCTGAACCTGGTTGAACAGTCTGTTGACGACAGTAGTCACACCGGTAAAGTGCCCTGGTCTTGATTGCCCACAAAGAATTTCAGAAATGCCGGGAACCTCTACCCGGGTTTGCGATTCAAGACCAGAAGGATACACATCCTCAACAGACGGTCGGTATAGAATATCAGCACCGTGTGCAGCAAGGGCTTTTTCATCTTCCTGCGGCGTATTGGGATAGGTCGCAAGATCTTCATCAGGGCCGAACTGCAGCGGATTAACAAAAATACTGACAATCACTTTGTCGCATTGTTCAGCCGCAGCATCAACCAGCGCCAGGTGACCTGCGTGAAGATTTCCCATTGTCGGGACAAAGCCTAAACAAGACCCCTCGTTGCTGTACTCTTTTAACAGAGGACGTAATTGATGGGCCTGTTTAATTATTTCCATAAATTCTGCCTGCTAAGAGGATTGAAATAATGTCTGCCAGACTTGATACGAAGTATATGCTGCAGGAGCATGTCAAAATCATCATTGTTATCCACATAATTAATGCTTTCTGCATTGACTACCAACAATGGAGAGCGTGAATAGGAATGAAAAAACTGGCTGTAGATATCACAAAGAGATCTCAGGTAATCACTATGAATATCCTGTTCGGCATCTATGCCGCGTCGGCGAATCCGCTGCAGTAGAACGGCAACCGGTGCTTGCAGATAAATCACCAGGTCTGGTCGTGGCAGTTCAGGACTCAGATGCCTGTATATCTGCTCATATAGCGCCAGTTCGTCTGCTTCCAGATTCAGCTGTGCAAACAACCTGTCCTTTTCCAGTAAAAAATCACCGATAACTGAGGAGCGAAACAGGTCTCTTTGCAACATAGATTTCATTTGCTGGGCGCGCTGGAAGAGAAAATGCAGCTGTGTAGGCAAAGCATATTTTTCCCTTGATTTATAAAAGCGCTCAAGGAATGGATTGTCCTGCGGCTGCTCAAACAGGATGTCGGCATTGAGGCGTTTTGCCAGGCGCAATGCCAGGCTGCTTTTACCAACTCCCATAGGCCCTTCAACAACAATGTATTCCGGTACTTTTCCCTGAAAGCCTGTCATTGAACTAGCGGATTCCTTCATAGACGTTTGATCTCCTGGTCTCTCACTTTTTCTAGCAGCAAACGCACTTTACCTTGCCCGGGCACCTCCAGCTCTGGTGACAAATCAAACAAAGGAAACAGCACAAAAGCGCGTTGATGAATACGCGGATGCGGCAGGGTCAATGTACGACTATGTACAGAACAATTTCCAACAAGTAAAAGATCAAGATCCAGGGTTCGAGCTGTATTCTTAATCTTTCCTCGAACACGCCCATGTCGGTCTTCTATTGCCGCCAGTTGCATCAGAATAACCTCTGGTTGTAACGAAGTCTCAAGTTCAAACACGGCATTAATATAATCATTCTGGCTGCCTGGTGCATCTAATGGTCGTGTCCTATAAATGGGTGAAATATTCTTAAGTTTAGTGCTTTTGCAGTGTTTAAATTCATTTTTCACCATCTCAAGGATGGACAATGAATCACCCAGGTTGCTGCCAAAACCTACGTACACGGTATGCATTACTGAGCGGATGATTTCTTTTTTCGTCTTCGGCGTTTTTTACTATTACCTGGCAATGAACGAATCATTTTTAACCGTTCATTTTCGTCTGTATCTTGTATTCGGGTCCACCATTCCGCCACCTCCGGACTTGCCTGGCCAACTGATTCTCTGAGCAGTAAAAAATCATAACCTGCACGGAATTTTCTGTTTTCCAGCAATCGTGATACGTGACGGCTCCTGCGCTGATCGAAGAAGTACTGCATAATCCAAATCTCTCGCATCTGGGCCGTGAAGCGGCGTGGTATAGCAACGGTGCTCAACTGTGCGATTATTGCCTGATCAGCAGCCAGCTGGATACTGTCATATTCATTCTTGCCCTGCTGAAGCGCTGCTTCTTTATACTGTCGTAACGGCTCCCAAAGCAACACCGCATATAAGAATGCAGGAATGACCGGCTTACCCTGCTGTATCCGTTTGTCCGTGTTTTTTAATGCAAGTGGAAGAAAGGTCCGTGGATAGCCTTCTTCCTCACTATTAAGCAGCTTATCGGTTGCCGGAAAGAGATACTTAAACAGTCCATGCTGCCTTAATTTTTCAAACGTTATGATGGCGCTGCCGGAATGAAACAGCTTTAGTACTTCATCAAACAATCTTGCAGCAGGCACATTGGTCAGCAGATCAACATGCTGATCTAAAGCAGAGGATGCAGCAGGATCAATTTCGAAACCCAGTTTTGACGCAAATCTGACAACTCGCAGCATGCGTACCGGGTCTTCACGGTAACGTTCGGCTGGATCACCAATTACCCTCAGTAAACCCTGCTTGATGTCATTCAGACCTTCATGATAATCCAGCACTTCATCACTGGCGGGATCATAGTAGAGGGCATTCACTGAAAGGTCTCGACGAATGGCGTCTTCATCACGAGTACCGTAGATATTATCTGCCAGTAAACGGCCTTGCTCACCGATACGATGTGTGGATTCGTCCTGGTGGCTACTTTCCGGGGCTCCACGATAAGTCGCCACTTCAATCACTTCTCTACCGAATCGAACGTGAACTATCTTAAATCTGCGCCCGATTACCCTTGCGTTGCGGAATACCCGGCGGACCTGTTCCGGACTGGCATTTGTCGATACATCAAAATCCTTCGGTTCAAGACCAAGCAGTAAATCGCGAACGCAACCTCCGACAAGATAGCTGTCATAACCTTTCTGCTTCAGACCTTTTAATACCGTCATCGCATGACGGCTAATCAGGGACTGATTTAAACCAAGTGACTTCCCGGAATACTGTGATGGCTGGATTAAATTCAAGCTTTCGGTGGCCTGTGTGTTCATTTATAATAATGGATTGTAATAAGTGCTAATTTTATCATTTTTCTGCAAACCATTTCTTAAAATGCTCCCTTCGTCTAGTGGTCCAGGACTCTGGCCTCTCACGCCGGCAACAGGGGTTCGAACCCCCTAGGGAGCGCCATATAAAACAAAGACTTAGCACATTTGCTAGGTCTTTTTTTATTTCATATGTAAACCAGGTGTAATTTTGCCAGGTGTTTTTTACACATGTGCAATAACAATTTATTTACCCCAGCCGACCTCAAGCCAACCTTATTTTATCTTCCAGGCGTTCAAATAGGTTGATGATCCGGTTATCTTTGATGTGGATAAGGGTATGAACACATATTTGAATGACAGTTAATGACCTACAACGGTCGTTTTACAAAAAGAGAAATACTCCATACAGTTTCATTTTGTCAGATATGGGAGTGTAGATTTGTGTATAGGCTATAAGATAGACAGGCCTGCTAGTAAGAAAGGATTTCCACTGTGTATTTCACTCTAGCAGCAAGGGTTTCCCATTACGTATATCTACTTACGTATTTCCTCTAATTGAAACTATATTTTTTTCTGCTTTATAATTTCCATCTTAATAATAAAAAACCATATAGTTTAAATAAGATTCTACTTATAAATAAACAAGATATGAGGAGAAATATATGAGAACTACAGGGACGCCAAAGGTTAAGACTTCTTCAAGTATATTCAACACTCTGCCAGGAATAAGCATCATGTCAATCAGCTTAGATGCATTTTCTGAATCCACAGAAGAAGTCTGCAACAAACGAATATTTAAAATGTGGAAAGAACAACAATCTGCGCGCTTGTGGTCTCCAGACGAAGAGACACTAAAGGCAGAGCAATCTGGCAAACTATATACCTATAACTGTTTTACCTTTAAAGACATTACTAGATTTTTCGATACCCACGAAGGTCGTATAGAAAACGCGTACTTTCATCCTATTCTTAAAACGAAAGATAAAGAAGGTACTCTTGTCGCAAGTATTATTGAAGATGAAGATTGTTAGGCCAA
>JASJFV010000269.1:0-2803 GCA_033791885.1 Gammaproteobacteria bacterium
GATCAATGGCCTCATATTTGTATAGCTCAGGGGCATAAAATATTGGATATTTCGTTAATGCTAACTATACTCTCTGTACAATATGGAGAGCATTTATGAGTAATATTGACGGTGTAAAAGAGTTTTATGGTTTGGTAAAGAAACCGAAACTGAGTGCTAAAGAAGAACAGGTAGCTGAAGCTATGTTAGCTAAGATACGTGAACATCAAAAAAGATATAGAAAAGAACAGTTATATTTCAAATCGCCTGATAAGTTATTAGGTTTGTAAAAAATCGTAATACTTTGTACTCTGCCACCATCAAGCCGCAATAGAATGATGATTTGATAGTGGTAGAGACGATAATTACAAGTACATATCTCTGGCAGTTAACAGAACAGCAGTGAAAATATGCTAATGTTTTTACTCTGTCACAAGTTATTAGTGATCAGGCCACCACTCCATAAATAAGTGTGCACCTCGGTCTTCCTTCGGCTCAAAACCCAGGCGTTGGTACAATCTTCTTGCCGGGTTAATGTATTCTACATGGACAGACACAGGCTTAGCTTTTTCAGCGGCTTCATCCAGGATAGATTGGACCAGATGACTTCCCAGATTCTGATTACGAAACGCCGGTAACAGGGGAATCTCTATAAGCCGGTACTCATCTTCGCCGCGATCCAGATAAAGGCGACCTATTGTTTCTCCTTGTAACATAATAAGCTGATAAGTGGCATCCGGATAAAGTTGTCGATAAGAAAGGCACTGGGCTTCATATTGTTGAGTTAGAAATGAATGTATTTCTGTCTGAGGCCAACCGGTTTGTCGTAGTTCTGCTTCGCGAGTGCTGATGTACAGGTGTAGCAGGAAGTCTTTGTCTTCAGCAGTTTCTAAACGTAAACAGACTGCGCCACTATCCAGGTCAGTCATAGCGCAGAAACCTGACTGTTATAATATTCCAGAGTAAACAAAGTGTTTGCATCTTACTTTCACCCAAACACGGCCTCATAATAATAACCGTTTTCGTCCTGTTTTACGGGCACCAGGAACATTTCAATCATACCTAATTCATCATGCTGCAATGTGTACATGTGTTGCTCTAAAAATGGCTCCAATGGTCCACTGAAAAGCAGTAAAAAAGGTTCTCTAACTCCCTGCTCACGAGCCTGCTGCAGGATACGTTCATCAGGACTTTCGATTTGTGTCAGTGTCAAAGATACGGAAATGTCGTTTAGGTCATGAAGATGAAAAACATCAGTTATACGTCCCTCAAATAAAGACTTAATTACTTTCAGGGCTAGTCTCCTCTATCCGGTTGGTTCTCAGGTTTTTCGAAAAAAGCTATGCGGAAAATGCTGCTAAAAAAATGGCAGCCGCCTTCAATATAAATCATATTATTGAATACTATCGGAACATCGCCATGCAGGCTCGATATTGCCGTCCATCGTGCTCATCAATATCGATCGTTCCACAGGGTTGCAGGAACAAATTAAGCCGCCCCAAAGTGGGGTGGACTATTTCGTAGTCTGCTTCTGCCAGATCCACTGGTACTGCAGATATAAAATTTAGAGTACATTGGTACAGCTTCGGATCAGGTCTGGTGGGTGTGTTCAGTCCCACCAGATTAAGTCGAGCGACTACTCGCCCATCACTGTAGACCATACATTCTGCTTCGAGATTAGGATCAATGCCCGACACTGCTGAGATGCTCGATGATAGTTTTGCTAACGCCGTGAGCGGAAAACCCAGTGAGAGCAGAGAGCCTGTGCCGGCAGTCAGAAAGAAGCGTCGACTTAACATTTTTTTACTCCTCTACCTATAAAACACATCATCATCTAATCAACTCCTGGAAGGGAATATACCTTGCAAGGCGATGATAAAATTTACCGTACCAAAAGGAGGCATATGGTTAACCGGCTGGCTACTACCGGAATTACCCGTAGGCCCCATTGCCGTTCCTGTGCCACTGACATAGTTTCTGTCATCAGACACCGCCAGAATATTGCCCGCCGGACTGGTTGCCTCACCCTCATTGCCGGAAGCCAGGTTCATCTGGTGATTGTGAGCTGGTAACTGATTCACCGTCGTGAGGGTATGGGTTTCAGAACCGCCTTTTTCACCCAGTCGCCGGGATGTAAGTCCAGGCCCCGATCCTGGATGCATGGGAAACCGTCCGCGCAGGTCGGGTAAAGCAAAAGTCGTACGCCCGTCTCCACCATAGGTTGTGCCCAATAAGGAAAACAGGGCTTGATTCGTTGAAATAGCCAATATCTGACCATCACAGAAGGCCCAGCCACGGGGCGCAAAGTTACCACCGAACATTGTGATCTGTGCTATAAATGGATCTGCCATCGTAAAGATCTCCTGAATTACTATTTAAAATCATAGCCCATTGCTTTACGCACTGGGCCCACTCTCATTCTAGCTATCATGTAGCCGTCCTGAGGCTAAACCCTACACTACTAAAACGTTGGTACTGCACAAGTGCCGAAAACCGGATCTGAAACACTGCCACCAGCCGGATTAAACACGATATCCTGTGAAGCTGCCGTCAGAGCAAAGCTACCGATCACCGCATCCAGCTCATAGTCCGCCACTGCACTGTTTCCCTGCAGATCCATACAGGTAATCGAGCTGTTATCTGCGTTCCTGGCATTCATCGCTACACTGCCAATACTCATCAAGGTATTGCTTAACACCGTGGTATTCAAGACCGTTACGCTAGCAGGTGCAATATCCGTTTCAATCACGTCAAAGTCAAAACCTTCGATGGGTCCCTCGATATCATTGTTCAGAGCTTCCATGGTCAGGGTTGCGCCATCGAA
>JASJFV010000270.1:0-4929 GCA_033791885.1 Gammaproteobacteria bacterium
ATTAATCCTTTGTATGGAAACGCTTGATCTGCAGAGTGTACTGGAGGAATGTTATGCACTCTACAATCCAATGATATTAAAAGCCAGGCTCAAGCTGAGTTTTAACACGCAAGTTGATTACCTTGTATATGCTGATCGCATTCGGTTAAAACAGGCATTATTAAACCTGCTTTCCAATGCTGCAAAATACAATAGCAAAAATGGCTCGGTCACAGTCAGTTATGAGGTGACAGACAAGCAGTGCTTACGTATCAATGTTACTGACACGGGTAGTGGTTTAAGCGCAGAGCAACAACAACACTTATTTGAACCCTTTGAACGCCTTGGCGCAGAAAACGGTGCCATCCCGGGAACGGGAATTGGCCTGACAATTACACAACAACTTGTAGAGTTAATGGGTGGCTCAATCGGGGTAATAAGTACCATTGGCAAAGGCAGCACTTTCTGGATTGAGTTAGAGATAAGTCACGACCGCTTGCCAGAAAAGGTAAAAGTATTAGAACAACAATTTATAAACCCTGATCCTCAGGCTCAGCAAAACCAGTTTATTGCTTATATTGAAGATGATCATATTAATCTGCGACTGCTTGAAGGCCTTTTTGAACAGTTAACGGATTATCGTTTGCAAACTGCAGAAACGGGTAGTGCGGGTCTGGATTTAATATCGCAAAAGTTACCCGACCTGGTCTTACTCGATATACATTTATCAGACATGGATGGATACGAAGTGTTAAGAAAGTTGCGAGCTAATCCGGCAACTGAACATATTCCTGTGATCGCAGTTACCGCTAGTGCCATGCAGGAAGATATCGACAGGGGACGTGAAGCCGGCTTTGATGCTTATGTTACTAAGCCTATCAATATTCATGAGTTATTGAAAATAATGCAAAGTTTGCTCTAAACGAATTTTAACTTGCTGGGCTATTGCCAGGCTATGACAGGTTTTTCTCAATCAGCTAGTAAATATTCTGCCCAATCAGGTAGCTGTTCAGTTAGCAGTGTAAGCTGTTGCCCTCGTATTGTTGCCACTTGCTGGAATGAGCGTCTTAACCTTTCAAGATTGATTTGAATCAAGATGTTTTCTAGCTGTCTGTATTAGCTTAGTAGTCGCTATCTCCCGAATAATTATATAAAAAGACGAAGCTTAGGAGAGTCACATGGATGATTTAATGCTTAGTAGTGAGAACTTTTCTTTTGCCACGAATGATGAGCGGCAGGTTCTCGATTCTAAACTAGGTTCTATGCTACAGACTGATTTTGACGGTAATTTGTTCGCGATGTTGGCCGGTTACCAGCGTATCCTGGCAGATAATCACCAGCGTGAACAGTGGCCGCTTGTGCATGACAAACTTCAGACTCTGTTCATGTGTGGCAAAGCGATGCCCGTGGATGGGCCCATGATAGGGATTCCGGTCTCTATTCGTGACAGTGATTACTTCCGTGACACCGGAAAACTATTTGGCAGGAACCGCTCGCTGCTGGCGTCGATAGAGTTGTTGGCTACCGCCTGGAATGCTACTTTTGCTGATACCGGATTGTGGATGGGCAAGACATTTGAACCAGTCAGTGAAGTGGTGGTGCGGGACATGTGTGATGATGATCCTGAACAGATGGCGGCCTATGACCGGGCCACTACCCGCATCGGCCGCAATTATTTCCGCGAGCCTGGTGATCCCAATCTGCTACAAAGCCTGGGGCTGCCAGTGTTGGACCAGGTTTGGAATCTGCAGAATCGACCTATGTCCGAGGCAGCCGAAGGTTTTAAAGGTGAGCTGCTGGCAACAAATCTGGAGAAAGAGAAGGCCATTCCTTATAGCAAGACCGGTGGCATCTTTCTGGCGGCTATGGGGACTTCAGTCGTGCCGGAGATGAAGGGTAAGCAGGTTTATCAACTTAATTACCGCTGGCCCAGGCTCAAGCCGGTCTATCCAATGACCTGCCTGGTCGATGAGCTGGTGCAGGTGGGTAAAGGCATTTACCTTGGTCAGCTGGTGTTTGCCACCAGGCACTACAGTCTGGGCGCCATTGACCTGCCCTTTATTTCTGGTGAACATGACATCGAGTTAGGCGAGCCCTACCAACCAAGTAAGCGTTCTATATTCCAGTCATTCCTTGCCATGTTCACCGGTCAGGGAAAGGCCACTGCGCCTGATTACGGTTATCAGAACAACGGATTCTTTCTTATGATGGATCCTGCCTATGCCAAACAGGCCTATGCTGATGATGCTTTTCCGCAGTTGCGGCCTCGTTCAGGTGAAATGGGTTTCAAAGAGCCTGGCTATGATGTTGCACCTGCTGTTGTCACAGCAGAGAAAGAAGGGCGTGACCGGGTCAACGGCTGGCGAGATGATGCGGCGCTTAAACAGAGGTTTACTACCATGATCACTGAGCCTTCCACTCAAAGCAGCGATGCTGATGTGGCTGAAATGCTGCGTGAAGGTGAGTCAGTACTGCAGATGTTGCAGCGCATCAGTACCGATATATCAGCGCAAAGCAAACATGAAGACCATCTTAAGCACTTTGAGCAATTGCACCGTTTGTTTCGCAGTGGTGTCGCGCCTAAAGTGAGCAACGGCCTGTTTCAGGGCGCAGGGAGTAAAGGTTATAATAGGCGTCTTGATGGCCACGAGCCATATGACTGGTATGGCGAAGAGGAACAAACCCGGGGCTTTGATTATTACCACGGCGCAAACCTGAACCTGCACTGGGGTTTTAGCGAAACCTTTTGTCCTGATCGTGATGCCGTCACGCCGGATGCAGCACTCATCCCCGGCGTTCTGGCTAATGCCCTGTCTGTGGATGTGTTGCGCGGCCCTAATGTGATGAATATGTCCTGGCACAGTATCGGCAAATACATCTTTCCCTGGGCAGGTAAATCATTTGAAAAAATTAGCCCGCGCAAGCTGAGCATGTTGCTGGATGAGAGTCCTGATCTGGCAGAACGTTACCCGCAACGAGTGGCTGAATTGAAACACCATTTGGCCAGTGCCCCGCATTACGCCCTGGTAAAAAAGAACCGGAAAAATTACTGGAACAGTGTCAGCCATTTTACTGAACATCTGGCCAGTGGCAGTTGGGATCAGGGAATGAGTGATGAGGACAAGTCCTTCTGGACGCAACAGGCGACAGAGCACTGGGTAATGGGTTATAACCTGCAGGATAAACGTGTTGTGGTTGCCGATGCATTGATGCGGATTGCCGACATGAACTACCGTGTGCCAGAACCTGTATTGCAGCAGGCATCCGAGGCGAGTGGTTCACCTTTTGTGCGTCAGGGATACTGTTTTCTTGGTGTCGACGATCAGGAATCAATTCTGCCGATGAATAATGGCGATAAGGGAAACAAACGCGTATTCCAGTTCCAGTATCGTTTTCCACTTATCGGTGGCCCGGTGCCGATTGGTTTTTGTCTGGATGAACTGGTGGAAATTGCCGACGGTCTTCTTTTAGGCCAGCTGATTTACTCCACGGCCCTGGATGTGCCGTTTAATTCGTCGGTAGATACGAGTGAATACAAATACCAGTTGTTTGGCTATTTCCTGTTGCTGGATGATGACTGGGAATGTCATCGTCAGGCCATTAAGCTGGATACCCTGGACTAAGGGATAATCAATTCCAAAACGGAAGGAGGGCAGGCAAGGATGAACGACTTTTTATGCATTGCCTTAATAAGTTACATTATCCATGTAACGATGCTATATCCGCATTTCCACCAGGTTATTGAGAATCTATATCTTCAGCAACCTGTACTGCCTTTTTCTCATCAACGAAAAATAACAGGATTCCGCCACTAATAAACAGGGTGCTGACGGAAAACATTGCCAGTCGAGAACTGCCTGACATTGCGGCAATAATACCGATCATTAACGGTCCTAAAACTGCTGCAAATTTACCTAACAGATTGTAAAAACCAAAAAATTCTGCTGATTGAGATTTGGGAATGATTCGAGCATAAAGAGAACTGCCTGACATTGCGGCAATAATACCGATCATTAACGGTCCTAAAACTGCCGCAAATTTACCTAACATATTGTAAAAACCAAAAAATTCTGCTGATTGAGATTTGGGAATGAATCGTGCATAAAGAGAACGGCTAAGACTTTGAATACCACCTTGTACCAAACCGATTACTATCGCTAAGGCATAAAATTCTTCAACTGTATTCATTCTGTAAGCGAAAATAGTGACGGCTAAGTAGACAACGATGGCTAACAAAATGGCGGTCTTTGCCCCTATACGTTCTCCTACGTAACCAAACCCCAAAGCGGCAGGAAAACCAATGAATTGAGTCATAAGCAAAGCCAGCAACAGGTCTGAACCGTCAAGACCAATAGCAAGGCCATAGTCCACCGCCATTCTGACAATGGTACCAACACCATCTATGTATAACCAATAAGCCAGTAGAAAAAGACCAACCGTTTTGAGTTTATTTATTTTTTTGAAGGTATTAACAAGCTGGCCTGTTCCTGAATACATAGCTTGTGTAATTGAGTGTTTTTCACTGGTTTTATCTTCATGCACAAATAGCCACAAAGGAATCGAAAACACTAACCACCAGATAGAGACCGTAATAAAAGAAAAGCGAACGGCATCATTGGCTGAAGAAAAACCAAACCACTCAGGTATTGTTACCATAGCAATGTTAACAGCGAATAATATTCCTCCCCCCAGATAACCCATGGCATAACCAAATGCTGAAACACGGTCATAGTTTTTTTCTTCGGTGACATTAATTAACAATGCATCATTAAATACAATACTGCCTGAAAATCCGATAGAGGCTAATACAAAAAAACTAATCGCTAATAACCATGAATTTTGTTCAACAAAATACAAGCCGAGCGTCATTGAAATTCCCAGTAATGAAAAAACAATAAGCAAACGTTTTTTCAGGTTACCTGCATCCGCAATAGCGCCTAATAATGGTGC
>JASJFV010000271.1:0-7137 GCA_033791885.1 Gammaproteobacteria bacterium
CCGGCACTGGTTTCAAATAAAACTACCGGGTCCTGGCCGCCTAGGGCAGATGTAATGTTTAAGCTGATCAGGAGGGAGAGAAAAATAATTTTGCGAATGAATTTCATCAGGGTTTCCTTTTAGTTCCAAGTTCCAAGTTCCAAGTTCCAAGTTTATAAATCATGGAACTTGAAACTTCAGACTGTCTTTTATTCCATATCTAGAATCATTTGCCAGTGTTCCTTGCTTACCGGCATGATGGACAAACGATTCCCACTTCTTACCAACGGCATACCTTCGAGCTCGGGCAGAGGCTTTAATTCCTGCAGGGTAATGTTGCGTTTGAGATCACGTATATATTTCACGTCAACCATATACCAGCGCGGGTTATCAGGATCACTTTTTGGGTCGTAATAGTGCTGCTCCGGGTCGGTAGCGGTGTAATCCGGGTAACCTTCACGAGTGACCTCCATAATGCCAACGATACCGGGTTCCTTGCAGTTGGAGTGATAGAAAAAGACCTGGTCGCCTGGCTTGATATCATCGCGCAACATGTTTCTTGCCTGATAGTTTCTAATGCCATCCCAGTGGTCAGTCTGACCAGGTAAGGCCTTGAGGTGTTCGATGCCAAAAACATCGGGTTCACTCTTGAATAACCAGTAGTTCATTTATTATGACACCTCTATTAATGCTGGATAGATCAGATTGTATTCCAAATTTCTCATATCAATGCAAGGATCGCTCACTATAGCTGGCTAATGCGAAGACCCTTAACGAAGAGAGGGACGATTTGGGATGGAAGATAAATATTCATGGATTCTTAGGGTTGCCCTATAATCTCGTATTTTTTATGGCTGGGATAGAAGCCATACCAGCCTGCTATTTGTTGATAGGCTTTTTTAGCCTCCGGGTAAACCCAGCAGATATCGTTTACCCAGCCAAGGTCAGTTTTTAGATCTACCCAGAAACAGATGCCTTTGACTGGGCAGTTATAGATACGATCACTGACCTCGAACTGACTCATATCGATCAGGTCAGGGTGTATATAATAGTTGTTTTCTACTTCCTGTAGCTGCTTGCCCTGTGCCTGCAGCAGTATGTGGTCATCATTTTTCATGCGAATTGTGATTTTTGACATTTATGCAGTCTCGGAATAGCCATATGGCCTGATGGTGCGGGCAGGTGTAATCGTGATATCAGGTATAATGTCCCAGGCTTCGTGTGAGAGCTTTGGCACATGCTGGATGTCGTGGCCTGTAGCGACGAGAAAAGGGCATTTTTTTGTATGCCTGGTCCGGCCATGGCGATTGATGTTGGCTACGCAGCATTTAGAGAGAGTGTGGTCATAATATCCACCTCCCATGCCGAGGCGGTTACCGCAGGCGTCAAACGCGACAAGTGGCATAAATATCAGTTCAATATCTGCCGCAGATAGCAGATGGAAATCATGCACGGCGGGTTCTGGTATACCATATCGGTTCTGTATCATCGGCTGTCCCGGTTTCCACTCGGCAAAATTAAGAATTTTATTATCCGGCCTCCCCAGTACAGGCAAATAACACTGCCTGCCCTGCCTGAAGCAATGTAGCATTAATGGCAATAGATCAATTTCACCATCCTGTGCTAGGTAAAAGGCAATTCTATTTGCGTGGTGTATGGCTGAGACATTAAGCAATATTCTGCGAGCAAGTGCATAGCTTGCAAGATGCTGGCGGTAAGCGGGTAGGGCTGAGCGCTTCTGACGAACCTGCAGGCGAATGGCTATTTTATCTGTCATCGAGTCAGTCATAAACTGGCCACAGTTCGTATAGTGAGGGTGGCGCCCCCGCCTGTGCCGTGATACTCATTTACCTTGAACCAAAGGTTCAAGTGGGACTCTTGGCTATGCATCAGGCTATCAACATGTGTCATGGAGACGGCTCAACAGCGTTACCTCTAAGTCCCGGAATTGTGGATTAGGTTCTAAGGGTTTCAGAGCATTACGCACACCGCAGTAGGCGCCACGGAATCATTATAGCTCCATTTCGGCCTGGCCATCCAAGGCTTCTTCAAGATTCTTGCGAAGATTTTTGATTCGATTTTCCATTTCAACGGTCAGGCCTGTGTCTTCACGCAGTGACAACAGGTCATGAGCTATGTTGAGAGCGGCCATTACAGCAACCCGTTCTGTACCCAGCACAGCACCGCTTTGCTGTATCTCTCGCATGTTCTTGTCAAGATATGCTGCAGTTGCAATCAATTCGTCACGTTTTTCTTCGGGACAGGCTACGGTGTATTCTTTGCCCAGTATATTTATCTGGCAACCGGTGGCAGTAGATTTCAAACAGATTGCTCCAGTGATTTAAGTCGGTTGACAATCGATTCCAGCCTTGTGCAGGCGATTCGGTTCTTTTCTGTCAGGCGGCCGTTCTCCTTGTTCAACGACCGTTGGTCGACACGCAGGATACGATTCTGCTCATCCAGTCGACGCAGGGTCTCAGACAATTCAAATATACGGGCTTCCAGTTTATCAAGTTCTTCCTGAATCACATCACAACCTCTCCTGGGTCATTTATGCTTAAAGTCTCTCTAGAAAACTAATACAGATTACTTAAGTTGTTATTATAATCAAGCCATATATTACTTGTTGCGTTAGGCAGTTGAAAGATAATATGACCTATTACTTAAGGAATATACCTGAATAAAGCAGTCAAATCAGATTTATGGCATTGTTCTCGCGATAAATGGGAAAGTCAATAGATTAAACAATCGGAATAGCAATGGATCAGAACAGAAATACACTACCTCAATATGACGCATTGACAACTGCTTTAGGAAGGGTAAACAGCCAGTTAACAGCAGCAGAATGTCATGGCCTGATTGCTGGCGCCCTGAATACACAAGATACCACGTTGATTTCAAGGTTTTTCACTGATGATGCTGAACTGGTGAAAGGAGATGTAGAGTTCTCTGAGCTTATTTCTCAACTGGTGCATCTAACTGCAGCAGGGTATAGCGATGAGGACTTTAATTTCCAGCTACTGTTACCGGGTGACAGCATTTCCCTGCAGGAAAGAAGCAGGGCATTAGCGGAGTGGTGCGGCGGGTTTATTATGGGTTTGCTTGAATCTGGCGTCAAAGAGTTTGACACCTTACCGGAAGATGCCGCTGAAGTAGCAAAGGACCTGGTAGAGATTTCTCAACTAGATGTATCAGCGGATGATGAGGGCTCAGACAGTGATTTAATGCAGCTGGAGGAGTATGTGCGTGTCGGGGTACAGATAATTTACGCCGTGCTGTTGAAACTCGGTAGCAAAGAAGACAGTGCTGGTAAGCAGGAGATGATTGAAGGATGAATGAGCAGTTCTCAAAGCGCCGCCAAGAAGTCATGCAAATGATGGGCGGCGGAGTAGCTATTATTCCGACTTCCAGGGAGTGCGTGCGCAGTCGAGATGTGTTGTACCCGTTTCGTGCTGCCAGTGATTTTTACTATTTAACACACTTCAGTGAACCCGAAGCGGTTGCCGTTCTGGTGCCGGGTAGAGAACATGGTGAGTTTATACTTTTTTGTCGTGAAAGAGATGCGGAGAAAGAGACCTGGGATGGCCGCCGGGCAGGGCTCGAAGGTGCTTGTGAGTATTATGGCGCTGATGATGCATTTCCCATTACCGACATTGATGAGATTGTTCCGGGTCTACTTGAGAACAGGGAAAAAGTTTTTTACAGCATGGGCGCCAATGATGAATTCGACTCGCGTCTGATGACGTGGGTCAATGAAGTGCGCAGCAAATCCCGCACAGGGGTTTCTGCACCGGCAGAAATTCTTGATCTTGGGCATATTTTGCATGAAATGCGACTGGTCAAGCGATGTGAAGAAAAAGCATTGATACAAAAAGCGTGCAAGATATCAGCACGTGCGCACAGGAAGGCGATGAAGGTGTGCAGGCCCGGTATGAAGGAGTACGAAATTGAGGCGGAGTTTCAGTATATTTTTCGCAAAAAAGGCAGTGAGTATCCAGCTTATCCACCCATTGTGGCGACAGGTGAGAACGCCTGTGTTCTGCACTATGTTGAGAACACAGCTGAATTAAAGGATGGCGATATGCTGCTGATTGATGCAGGTTGCGAAATTGATGGCTACGCTGCAGATATTACACGCAGCTTTCCCGTCAATGGCAAATTTAGTGCAGAGCAGCGTGCACTCTATGAAGTGGTGCTGGCGGCTCAGCAGGCTGCGATTGAAACTATCAAACCCGGTACAACATGGGATGCACCGCATAATGCGGCAGTACGTGTTATTACCGAAGGCCTGGTTGAGCATGGCCTGCTGCAGGGAGATGTTGATGAACTGCTTGGCAGTAATGCCTATCAGCGCTTTTACATGCACAAGACCGGGCACTGGTTAGGTCTCGATGTCCATGATGTGGGTGATTACAAGGTAAACGACCGCTGGCGAGAACTTGAAAGCGGGATGGTAATGACCGTAGAACCAGGGCTCTATATCACTGCCGGATCAGAGGATATTGATGAACGCTGGTGGAACATAGGCATAAGAATCGAAGACGATGTCGCCGTGACGAAAACTGGTCATGAAGTCCTGAGTGAAGATGCGCCGAAGAAGATTGATGATATTGAGCATCTGATGAGAAGGTGAATGTGATGGAGAAAGCATATGACGTATTGATAGTTGGTGGTGGAATGGCAGGTGCCAGCCTGGCCTGTGCGCTGGCAGATACGGGTATGCAAATTGCGATTCTCGAGGCTGTACCATGGAAGTCTGATGAGCAGCCTAGCTATGACGTGCGTACTATATCTCTTTCACATGGTTCTCGCCTGATCTATGAAACCATGGGCATCTGGCAGCAAATTGATCGCCTGGCAAGCTGTCCAATACATAGCATTCACATCTCTGACCGCGGTCATGCAGGGTTTACCCACCTTGATAGAAAAGATGTCGGTGTTGAGGCCCTGGGCTATGTTATCGAGAATCGAGCTCTCGGCGCTGCGTTGATGAACAGCCTGGAGAATATTGAGCAGGTAGAAATCATCAGCCCGGCAACAGTCAATGATGTGGATATTGGCGATGAGTTTGCTACGCTTTACTGCACAGTTGACGGTAAAGAAGCCGCAGTTAACGGCAAGCTGGTTGTGATAGCCGATGGTGGCCGCTCCGGATTGCGCGATAAACTCAATTTTCACACCAGTGTTGATGACTACAAGCAGACTGCTATCGTCTGTAATGTGACACCTGGGAAGTCGCATCTGCATTGTGCCTATGAGCGTTTTACGCCTTCAGGCCCGCTAGCCATATTGCCAATGAATGACAATCGCTGCTGGTCTGTATGGGCTGTTGATGGAAGTGATGTAGATGAGCTCTTGTCACTTACGGAAGAACAGTTCCTGTCACGTTTACAGCAGCAGTTTGGTGACCGCCTGGGCAGATTTTCCCGCGCAGGCAAACGCTATGCCTATCCGTTAGCCAGGAACAGGGTTGATACCAGTTATACTTCGCGTGTTGTACTGGTAGGGAATGCTGCGCACACAGTTCATCCTGTCGCGGCTCAGGGATTCAACCTGGGGCTAAGAGACGTTGCCTGGTTGGCCGAAGTCATCGCCGTGGCGCACGCGAAGCAACAGGATGTGGGTGCACTTGAAGTGCTGCAGGGGTATGAGGATATTCGTGCAAAAGATACCAGGCGGGTTACCGGGTTTACACATGCGATGATCAGACTTTTTACCAGCCCGATACCGCCAGTGATCGCTGGCAGAAATCTTGGTTTGCTGTTAACGGATTTGCTGCCCGAACTGAAACACGCCCTGCTTAAGCGAACGATGGGCCTGACTGGGCGTCAATCAAGACTGGCACGAGGCCTGACGCTGAAACCCACAGGGCAGACCGATGCAGGATAAGAAGTCATGATTAATCAACATACTGAAATCTCTATTGTCGGTGCAGGTATGGTTGGTTCTGCGGCTGCATTGTCGCTTGCCAGGGCCGGTTTCAATATTACCCTGATAGAAGCCAACGAGGCGCCACAGTGGTCTGATGAAAACTATGGTTTGCGCGTTAGTGCGATAAGTGCTTCATCAGAACGCCTGTTAGCGGAAATTGGTGCCTGGAAGGTGATTCTGCAACGAAGAGCTTCACCCTATGAAGCAATGCATGTTTGGGATGCCAGTGGTTCAGGTTGCCTGGACTTTTATGCGGCTGATAGCGGCCAGGCCAGCCTGGGCTATATTGTTGAAAACAATCTGATCAACGCTACATTGATCGAGCTGATCAATGCTATGCCAAATATCAGGCTGATTAATGGCGCCAGGCTATCAGGCATGACATGGAAGGACGACGCTGTCCAGATCGAGCTGGATAACGGAACTGAGATTACCAGCTCATTAGTGCTAGCTGCTGATGGTGGTAATTCACAGGTACGGCGCTATTGTGGAATTGGCAGCAGTCTGCACGATTACCAGCAAACGGGGATCGTTGCCCGGGTCAGGACTTCTTTACCACACGAAAACACCGCGTGGCAGCGGTTTCTACCCACCGGGCCGCTGGCCTTTCTGCCGCTTGCTGATGGTAGTTGCTCAATAGTCTGGTCTGCTGATACTGAATTTGCAGCAGATTTGCTTGCTCTGGATGATGAAATGTTTTCACATCAGCTTGCTGATGCTTTCCAGCATCGGTTAGGAGACGTCGAGATGCTTAGCCCGCGTGCGGGCTTCCCTTTAATGCTGGCAAATGCCGAGAGTTATAGTACTGATCGTGTTGTATTACTGGGTGATGCCGCACATAGAGTTCACCCCCTGGCAGGGCAGGGAGTGAATCTGGGCTTTCAGGATGTGATAGATTTTACCTCTATACTGCTTGAGGCTAAGCAGAATGAACGGACTATTGCTGATCCTTTGTATCTACGCAAGTACGCACGAAGCCGTCGTGCTGACGCCAGTATAATGCTGGCAGGTATGGACACAATTCAACGCATTTTTGTCAGTCATAACATTGGCGTACGCAAGTCACGTAACCTGGCTATGGGAATGATTAATCACATACCAGGTCTTAAACAGTTCTTTGTCAATCGTGCATTAGGCAACTGATGTCTTAGATAATGAAGTTATTTTATTGAAAATGCTCAAAAATACTTGTCGGAATTGTGATCTCGGCTAGAATAGTAATTAATT